>NZ_JBIVJP010000018.1:0-154157 GCF_044750285.1 Streptomyces sp. NPDC088812
GTCCCCACCGACACAACCGACAACGACTGAACCACCACCAACCGGGTCAGAATTCAACCGCCCAAAGTGGGTCCAAGTTCAACCGACGCCGACACCGGATTATGGACGTGTGCCCGCGACGAATCCAGAAATGTGTGGCTGGCGGGCTGATGTCGGTCGTCGTGGAGTGCGGTCATCGTCGGATTTCCTCGGCGCGCGGCGAGGGCGGATCCTCGCGGTCGGTGAGGGGGCCTGCCCGCGGGTGGGCGGCTGGTGTGGCGCAGCATGGCCCATCGAGCAGGTCGGCCGCCAGGTGTATGCCGCGCGGGGCGACTTCCGCGCGCATCATCGGAGGCGCGGCCTCGGGTGGCGGTGGCGCAGTGTGCGCCCCTCGCGCGGACACATCAGGACCGAGGTCGGTCTCTCATCCCTCCGTGCCCGTCTCTTGACGGCCTCTCCCCACCCCCCTACATTGCTTCCAGATAGTAGAAACAGTTTTCCGCAATGTGAAATTCATAGCGGAGGTGCTCGCCGCGGGGCGCGACGGGAGAGCACGTCCGACAGCCGAAGCTGGAGTACTCGATGGCTCGAATGACCGCTGCCCGCGCGGCAGTCGAAATCCTCAGGCGCGAGGGCGTCACCGCCGCGTTCGGTGTCCCCGGCGCGGCGATCAACCCGTTCTACGCGGCCCTCGAGGCCTCCGGCGGCATCGCCCACACGCTCGCCCGCCACGTCGAGGGCGCCTCGCACATGGCGGAGGGGTACACCCGCGCCCACCCGGGCAACATCGGCGTCTGCGTCGGCACGTCGGGACCCGCCGGCACCGACATGATCACCGGCCTGTACTCGGCCATCGGCGACTCCGTCCCGATTCTGTGCATCACGGGCCAGGCCCCGACCTCCGTGATCCACAAGGAGGACTTCCAGGCCGTCGACATCGCCTCGATCGCCAGGCCGGTGACCAAGATGGCGGTGACCGTCCTGGAGGCCGCCCAGGTGCCCGGCGTCTTCCAGCAGGCCTTCCACCTCATGCGCTCCGGCCGTCCCGGCCCGGTCCTCGTCGACCTGCCGATCGACGTCCAGCTCACCGAGATCGAGTTCGACCCGGACACCTACGAGCCGCTGCCCGTCTACAAGCCGGCCGCGACCCGCGCCCAGATCGACAAGGCGCTCGGCATGCTGAACGCCGCCGAACGCCCGCTGATCGTCGCGGGCGGCGGTGTCGTCAACGCCGACGCGTCCGACCTCCTGGTGGAGTTCGCCGAACTGACCGGCACACCGGTCGTGCCGACCCTGATGGGCTGGGGGACGATCCCCGACGACCACGACCTGAACGCGGGCATGGTCGGCCTCCAGACCTCGCACCGCTACGGCAACGCGACCTTCCTGGAGTCCGACTTCGTGCTCGGCATCGGGAACCGCTGGGCCAACCGCCACACCGGGAAACTGGACGTCTACACCGCCGGCCGCACCTTCGTCCACGTCGACGTCGAGCCCACCCAGATCGGCAGGATCTTCGCCCCCGACTACGGCATCGCCTCCGATGCCAAGGCGGCCCTGGAACTGTTCGTCGAGGCGGCCCGCGAGCTGAAGGCGGCGGGCAGGCTGCCCGACCGCTCCGCCTGGGCCGCCGCGGCGCAGGAGAAGCGGGCCACGCTCCAGCGCCGTACGCACTTCGACGACATCCCGATCAAGCCGCAGCGCGTCTACGAGGAGATGAACAAGGCCTTCGGCCCTCAGACCCGCTACGTCTCCACCATCGGCCTCTCGCAGATCGCCGGCGCCCAGATGCTGCACGTCTACCGGCCGCGCCACTGGATCAACTGCGGCCAGGCGGGCCCCCTCGGCTGGACCGTCCCGGCCGCCCTCGGCGTCGCCACGGCCGACCCGGAGGCCACCGTCGTCGCCCTCTCCGGGGACTACGACTTCCAGTTCATGATCGAGGAACTGGCGGTGGGCGCGCAGCACAAGATCCCCTACGTCCACGTCCTGGTCAACAACTCCTACCTGGGCCTCATCCGCCAGGCGCAACGCGCCTTCGACATCGACTTCCAGGTCAAGCTGGAGTTCGAGAACGTCAACTCGCCCGAGCTGGGCGTCTACGGCGTCGACCACGTCAAGGTCGCCGAGGGCCTCGGCTGCAAGGCGATCCGCGTGACCGACCCGAACGAGCTGGGCGCCGCCTTCGAGCAGGCCAGGAAGCTCGCCGCCGAGTTCCGGGTGCCGGTCGTCGTGGAGGCGATCCTGGAGCGCGTCACCAACATCTCCATGAGCGTCACCAACGACATCGGCAACGTCGTGGAGTTCGAGGAGACCGCCACGGAACCGGGGCACGCCCCGACGGCGATCAGGACGCTGAAGGTCTGACGCGCGGCGTCCTGGAGCCGTAGCGGGGAGTGTGGGAGCGGAGGAACGGGAGCGGCTCGTCGGGGGACGGGCCGCTTTTCCGCATGCCTTCCGCGGTGGGCGGGTTCAGGCGCGGTCCGGGGCGTGCGCGCTCCTCAGTCCGGGCCGCCGCCCCCGCCGCCGCAGGAGTACGGGGTCCCGCCCGTGCCGCCGCCGCGGGGCGACCGGGAGTGGAACCCCTTGTCCGCCACCGGGGCCCGGCCGACCAGTCCCGCCCGCAGGGCGAAGCGCGGGACGAGCACCCGCAGCGCCGCCTCGCCGTGCAGCGCGACGGCGAGCAGTCTGTCGTGGTCGGTCAGGCCGCGCCGCTCCGCGGGCAGGGCGTGCCGCTCCCGCAGGGCACGCACATGGCGGCGGGCGGCGCGGGTCGGGCCGAGCAGCGGGTAGCGCAGCAGACCGGCCTCCGCCAGGGGGATGCGCATCAGGGCCACCGCCAGGCGGACGTCCGGCCGTCTCACCAACTGCCGCAGCCCGCAGGGCTCGGCGAGGGACGCGCGCACGGCGCTCTCCAGCGGCGGGAGGGGAGGCGGCGACTGTCCCGGGACCGTGTCCGCGACGAGCGGTCGCGGCGCCCTCATCGTCCCCGGCCGGCCCGCTTCCACCGCGCCCCGCAGATGGAGGCCGACCACGGCGACCGTGACGGCGGCGCGCGGACCGCCCCGCAGCAGCGCGACCTCGTGCGGCTGGAGCCGGATGTCCGTGTCCCCACTCATGGCAGACCCCCTGGAGCGGAGCCCGCCGCCCCCGTGCAGGCGGGCCCCGCGTGACCAGGATGTGCCCGGGTACGGCAGGAGTTGAAGCCCGCTGAACCGAGTTCAGAGCTTGATTTGAGGTTCGGGTCACCACCGAAGTGAGGTTCGGGCCACCCCGGCCCGTGTCCCTCCGGCCGTCTACGGCTCGTGGTGCTGTTCGTGGTGTTCCGACAGCCCCGGCCAGTCGTCCGGGCCGCCGCCCTGCCACTCGATGAGGTCGCTCTCCTCCACCTCGATCCGGTCCAGGTCGGCCAGCCGGAGGATCTCGACGACGTCGTCGAGGTGGGTGGCGAGTCCCAGGGTGACGTCACCTGCGGTGACCCGGCGCGAGCCGTCCAGCGCCGGAGGGTGGACCACGATGTGCGGGTACTGCGTCGTATCGCCCATGCCTTCAGGCTGCTGCGGGCCGGGCGGACGCGCACGCCGGGGGGACCGGCAGGACCGTGGAGGAGCGTGGGGCGACGCGCCGCGCTCCCCCGCGGTCGTGGGACCGGCGGGGGAGCGCGGGACAGGGTGTGGCCGTCCGACGGCGCGAGACCGGGCGCGACAGGACGTTCGCGCCGCCGGACGGGGTATCGGGAGGCCGTCGAGGGGCCGGGACCGCGGCGGATGCGACGGAGCCGGGGTGTCCTCCCTCTGGCCGGAAGGGCACCGCGGGTCCTTCACCACCGCACTGGCTCGCACACCGCCGCGGTCCTCGCCCCGCCCGCCGCGCACCCCGCGATCACCCCTCATGCGGATCACGCGGTGGCGGCGGGTCACGCGCACGGGATCACGACCTCCCGTCGATCCCGTGCGCGGGCCGGGGGGTCAGTCCTCGCGCGGGGCGCGGGCCGCTGGGGTGTGGATCGCTGGGGTGTGGACCGCTGTGGCGCGGGCCGCTGTGGCGCGGGCCGCTGGGGTGTGGACCGCCGGGGCGCGGGCCGCTGTGGCGCGGGCTGCTGGGGCGTGGACCGCAGGGGCGTGGACCGCTGTGGCGCGGGCACGAGCGGTGGGCGCGCGCTTCGACATCGTGGACCATCCTGGAGAGGGAAGCGGAAAAGTTCTTCCGCTTCGTGGAGCCTAGGTTCGGGGTGAACCGGAGGTCAACAGTCTGTTGACGTCCGGTGGGTGGTTCCGGGCGGCGCCGCCGCCTCGGGCGCGACAGGACAGGTGTCGGCGGGGGTGCCGCCCGGAGGCCGGGGTGTCAGACCTGGGCGCCGGACAGGCGCTCCACGGCCCGCAGCAGTGCGGAGTGGTCCAGGCCGCCGTCGCCCTGCGCGCGCAGGCTCGCCACGAGCTGGGCCACCACGGCGCCGACGGGCAGGGCCGCGCCGACGGCGCGGGCGGCGTCCGTGACGATGCCCATGTCCTTGTGGTGCAGGTCGATGCGGAAGCCCGGCTTGAAGTCGCGCTCCAGGAAGTTGTCCTTCTTGCGGGTCAGCACGGTGGAGCCGGCCAGACCGCCGCCGAGGACGTCCAGCGCCGCCTTCAGGTCCACGCCCGACTTCTCCAGGAAGACCACGGCCTCGGCGCACGCCTGGATGTTCACGGCGACGATCAGCTGGTTGGCGGCCTTCACGGTCTGGCCCGAGCCGTGCGGACCGCACAGCACGATGGTCCTGCCCAGCGCCTCGAAGACCGGCCGGGCCTCGTCGAAGTCGGCCCGCTCGCCGCCGACCATGATGGACAGCACCGCCTCGACCGCGCCCGCCTCGCCGCCGGACACCGGCGCGTCGAGCACGCGGATGCCCTTGTCCCGCGCGGCCTCCGCCAGGCGGACCGAGGTCTGCGGGGTGATCGAGGACATGTCGATCAGCAGCGCGCCGGAGCGCGCGTTCTCGAGGATGCCGTCGGGGCCGTACGCGATGGCCTCGACCTGGGGGGAGGCGGGCACCATCGTGATCACGACGTCGGCGTCCCGGACGGCCTCGGCGATCGAGCCCGCCGCGGTGCCGCCGGCGGCGGCCAGGCGGTCCAGCTTCTCCCGCTCCAGGGTGAAGCCGGTGACGTCGTAGCCCGCCTTGATCAGGTTCTCCGACATGGGGGAGCCCATGATGCCGAGGCCGATCCAGGCGATCGCCGGGCGGGTCGGGTGGGAACCGGCTGCAAGGTTGTTGCTCATGGTGAGGGAGCCTCTCGGTGACGGGGGTGTTCAGCGGGCGGCGCGCGCCGCGGCCGGGAGCCAGTCGAACGCCTCGGAGCTCGGACGGTCGCCCGGCTTGTACTCCAGCCCCACCCAGCCCTCGTATCCGGCCTTCGCCAGCTGGTCGAGGAGGTCCTCCAGGGGGAGCGAGCCGGTGCCGGGGGCGCCGCGGCCGGGGTTGTCGGCGATCTGGACGTGCCCGGTCGCCGCCGCGTACCGCTCGATCACCGACGGAAGGTCCTCGCCGTTCATGGACAGGTGGTAGAGGTCCATCAGGAACCGGGCGTTGCCGAGGCCGGTGGCCTCGTTGACCCGGTCCACGACCGTCACGGCGGCCGGGGCCGACACCAGCGGGTACAGCGGTGACTCGGCGCGGTTCAGGGCCTCGATCAGCAGGGTCGCGCCGATCCGGTCGGCGGCCCGCGCGGCGAGCGCCAGGTTCTCCAGGGCCAGCGCGTCCTGCTCGGCCGGGTCCACGCCGTCGACGCGGTTGCCGTAGAGCGCGTTGAGCGCCGTGCAGCCCAGCGACCCGGCGAAACCGGCGGCCACGTCGATGTTGGCGCGGAACCGCTCCGACTCCTCGCCGGGGACCGACAGGGCGCCGCGGTCTGGGCCGGGGAGCCGCCCGGCGTAGAAGTTCAGGCCGGTCAGCCGTACGCCCGCGTCCTCGACGGCCGTCCTCAGGGCGTCGAGCTCGGACCGCTCGGGCGTGGGGGAGTCGATCCAGGGCCACCACAGCTCGACCGCGGTGAAGCCGGCCGCGGCGGCGGCCGCGGGGCGCTCCAGGAGCGGGAGTTCCGTGAAGAGGATGGACAGGTTGACGTTGAAGCGCTGGTCTGCGAATCCCATCGGGTGCCGCGCTCCTTCCGTGTCGCCACCGGGTGTGTCCAGTGAGTCGGTGTGTCTTTTATTCCGGCTTGGTTTCCGTAATGCGGAATTAGGTTTCTGCCTATTGGAAGACTGCCGTCGGGTGTCGGGCTTGTCAAGAGGCGCGGGGGCCACTCGGGGGCCGTGCGTGCTCTCGGGGGGCTGTCGCCGGCCGGAGGCTGCCGGGTCCGAGGGCCCGATGGCCGCGCGGCGCGGTCCGTTAAGGTCGGGGTCCGGGCGTCGGGAACCGGTTCACGACCGCGTGCGGGGCCCGGATCCGCCCTCCCGTCGGAGGGCGTCATGACGCGCAGGTCAGAGAGGTGTGCGGCGCGATGCGTCTGAGAGTTGAGTTCACCACCGAGCCCTTCGACCTCGACGAGGCGCCCGCGCACGCGCTGGTCGCCCGCGAGGTCGTCGAAGTCGCCGACCTCGACGCCGTCGACGTCGGCCCGTTCGGCAACACCGCGGAGGGCGGCGCCGACGCGGTCCTGAACGCCGTGGACGCCCTGCTGCGCCGGACCCTGGCGGCCGGCGCCACCCGGGTCACCCTCCAGGTCAACGTCCTCGGGGAGGGCGAGAAGTGACCGGTGCCCGGGACGAGCCCTTCATCACGGCGGTGAAGCCGCTGGTCGACGCCATGGGCGGCGAGTTGCTCCCGCCGGACGAGGCCGGCCCCGACGACGTCGTCCTGGCCTGGGAGGGCGCCGACGTCGTCGCCGTGCGCCTGCCGCAGCTCGCCGACTCGCTCGACCACATCCTGGCCGCCATGGAGCGCAAGAAGGGCAAGCCCCTGGCCGACCTGGACCGCAAGGCCAAGCAGGAGGTCGTGCGGACGCTCGAGGCGCGCGGCGCCTTCTCCGTCCGGCACGGCGTGGAGACCGTGGCGAGCGCGCTCGGCGTGAGCCGCTTCACCGTCTACAACTACCTCAACCGGGAGAAGGGCAACTGAGCGCGGCCGCGCTGCCGGGGCCGATGATGAGGCCCGGGGCGGGGGCGGCGCGCTCGGCGGCACGGGCGGCGGCGGGCCCCGACGGCCCCCGCGCGCGGCCCCGGACACGCGCCGGAGGCCCGGTCGGGCGCGGCTGCGGCGCCCTGTCGCGGCCCTCGGGTTTCGTTACCCGGAATTTTCAACAAAGTGTTGACGGGGTGTTTCTGAAGGGCGTTAAGTAGCCGCAGCCCGTTCAGCACGAAGGCCCACGCGGCCACGGAGGCTCCCGTGACGTCGACTTCCCTGCCCCCGGGTCTGGCCCGGTTCAACGAACTCGAGGAGTCCGCGGCCTCCGCCGCGCTCCACGAGGCGTGCGCCTCGACGGCCTGGGCCGGCCGACTGCTCGCGGCCCGCCCCTACGCCACCGCCGACGCCCTCTACGCCGCCAGTGACGCCGCCATGGCCGCGCTGACCGCGCGGGACCTCGCGGAGGCGATGGCCGGTCACCCCCCGATCGGCCGCCCCAAGCCGGGCGACCCGGCCTCGGCGCGCGAACAGCGCGGCATGGCCGGCGCCTCCGACGAGCTCAAGGCGGAGATGCTCGAACTCAACCTGGCCTACCAGGAGCGGTTCGGCCACGTCTTCCTGATCTGCGCCACCGGCCGTACCGGCGAGCAGATGCGCGACGCGGTCAAGGAGCGGATCGGCAACGCGCCGGAACAGGAGCGGGAGATCGTCCGCACCGAGCTCGGGAAGATCAACCGCATCCGGCTCGCCCGACTCGTCGAAGAGGAGGCCTGACCATGAGCACCAGCACCACCGCCTCCGTGTCCACGCACATCCTGGACACCAGCGTCGGCCGCCCCGCCGGGGGCGTCGCCGTCCGGCTCTCCGCCCGCTCCGGGCGCGACGCCGACTGGCGGGCGCTCGGCGGTTCCGCGACCGACGCGGACGGCCGGTGCAAGGACCTCCCGGCACTGCCGGAGGGCACCACCCACGTACGGCTCGACTTCGCCGTGGAGCCGTATTTCGAGAAGAACCAGAAGAACGAGAAGAACGAGAACAACGAGAAGAACGAGAAGAAGAAGCAAGCCGATGCGCAGCAGGACGCCCCCGCGAATCGGGACAGCGGTGCCGTGTTCTTCCCCGAGGTGGCGATCACCTTCGCCGTGAACCCCGGCGAGCACTACCACGTACCGCTGCTGCTCAACCCGTTCGGCTACTCCGTTTACCGAGGGAGCTAGCTAGATATGCCCACCCTTCTGGGACAGAACCAGTACGGCAAGGCCGAGAACCGGGTCGTCAAGATCACGCGGGACGGCGCCACCCACCACATCAAGGACCTCAACGTGTCGGTGTCGCTCAGCGGCGACATGGACGAGGTCCACCACTCCGGCTCCAACGCCCACGTCCTGCCGACCGACACCACCAAGAACACGGTGTACGCGTTCGCCAAGGAGCACGGCATCGAGTCCGCCGAGCAGTTCGGCATCCACCTCGCCCGCCACTTCGTCACCTCGCAGGAGCCGATCCACCGGGCGCGCATCCGCATCGAGGAGTACGCCTGGGAGCGGATCGAGCACGCGGGGGAGAGCGCGCACTCCTTCGCCCGCAAGGGCCAGGAGACCCGGCTGACCCAGATCACCTACGACGGCTCGTCCTGGGAGGTCGTCTCCGGTCTGAAGGACCTGGTCGTGATGAACTCCACCGACTCCGAGTTCTGGGGCTACGTCAAGGACAAGTACACGACCCTCACCGAGACGCACGACCGGATTCTCGCCACCGAGGTCTCCGCGCGCTGGCGGTTCAACTGGACCGACGACGGGCAGCCGGCGCCCGACTGGGACGCCTCCTACGCCCGCACCCGCACGCACCTGCTCGAAGCCTTCGCCGAGACCTACTCGCTCTCCCTCCAGCAGACCCTCTACGCGATGGGCACCCGGATCATCGACCACCGCGACGAGATAGACGAGGTCCGCTTCTCCCTCCCGAACAAGCACCACTTCCTGGTCGACCTGGAGCCGTTCGGGCTGAAGAACGACACCGCCGACGGGGCCGTCTACTTCGCCGCCGACCGCCCGTACGGCCTGATCGAGGCCACCGTCCTGCGGGACGGCTGCGAGGCGCGCATACCGGTGGACCTCACCAACCTGTAGGTCCCTCCGCTCGGCACCCGTGGCCGGGGTACGCGTCCCCGGCCACGGCGCTCGAACTCCCGCGGGTCCTGCCGTGCCCACTCCACCGCTCCACTGCCGAACCCCAGCGAACAAGGACGAACCATGGCAGCAGACCGGCGTATCGTCATCGAGAACTGTGCGATCGCGACCGTCGACGCCCACGACACCGAGTACGCGGACGGTCACCTCGTCATCGCCGGCAACCGCGTCGAGTCGCTCGGCGCGGGCAGGGCCCCGGACGGCCTGACGGACGTCGCCCGCCGTATCGACGCCACCGGGCACCTGGTGACCCCCGGTCTGGTCAACACCCACCACCACTTCTACCAGTGGATCACCCGGGGCCTGGCCACGGACCACAACCTCTTCGACTGGCTCGTCGCCCTCTACCCCACCTGGGCGCGCATCGACGAGCCGATGGTCCGCGCGGCCGCCGAGGGCTCGCTCGCGATGATGGCCCGCGGCGGCGTCACCACCGCCATGGACCACCACTACGTCTTCCCCCGGGGCACCGGCGACCTCTCCGGCGCGATCATCGGCGCCGCCCGCGACATGGGCGTGCGCTTCACCCTCGCCCGCGGCTCCATGGACCGCAGCGAGAAGGACGGCGGCCTGCCCCCCGACTTCGCCGTCGAGACCCTGGAGGGCGCCCTCACCGCCACCGAGGAGACGGTACGGCAGCACCACGACGCCTCCTCCGACGCGATGACCCAGGTCGCCGTCGCCCCCTGCTCCCCGTTCTCCGTCTCCACCGAACTGCTCCGCGAGGGCGCCGGACTGGCCCGCCGCCTCGGGGTGCGCCTGCACACCCACGGCTCGGAGACGGTCGAGGAGGAGAAGTTCTGCCACGAGCTGTTCGGCATGGGCCCGACCGACTACTTCGAGTCCACCGGCTGGCTCGGTGCGGACGTGTGGATGGCGCACTGCGTCCACATGAACGACTCCGACATCGCCGCGTTCGCCCGCACCGGGACCGGTGTCGCCCACTGCCCGTCCTCCAACGCCCGCCTGGCCGCCGGCATCGCCCGCGTCCCCGACATGCTCGCGGCCGGCGTCCCGGTCGGCCTCGGCGTCGACGGCACCGCCTCCAACGAGTCCGGCGAACTCCACACCGAACTGCGCAACGCCCTCCTCGTCAACCGCCTCGGCCCCCACCGCGAGGCCGCCCTGAACGCCCGCCAGGCGCTGCGCCTCGGCACCCACGGCGGTGCCCGGGTCCTGGGCCGGGCGGCCGAGATCGGCTCGCTGGAGCCGGGCAAGCTCGCCGACCTGGTGCTGTGGAAGCTGGACACCCTCGCCCACGCCTCCATCGCCGACCCGGTGACCGCACTGGTCCTCGGCGCGGCCGCCCCGGTCACCGCCTCCTTCGTGAACGGCCGTCAGATCGTCGAGGACGGCCGCCTGCTCACCGCCGACGAGGACGCCATCGCGCGCGCCACGCGCGCGGAGGCGCGGCGGCTCGCCCGGATCACCGCACAGGGCTGAGCGGCCCGGACCCCCGGCCCCGAACCGGGGCCCAGCACTTCGGCCCTCAACTCGGGCCCAGAACGCCGGCCCAGCACTCCGGCCCCGAACCGGGGCTCAGCACGCCGGCCCAGTACTCCGGCCCCGAACCCGGGCCCAGAACTCCGGCCGAGGGGGACGGCCCTCGACCGGACGCCGTGACCGGGGCGCGCGTGGACGCGTGCGCCCCGGGACGGTTCCCCGCCGTCCCGCCCGTATCCCGGCGGCCGGTTCCCCCACCGTCCCCCCACCCCGAGATGGGCCGTCCCCCCACCCCGGGATGGACCGTCCCCCCACCCCGGGATGGACCGTCCCCCCACCCCGGGATGGACCGTCCCCCCACCCCGGGGCGGACCGTCCCCCACCCCGGGGCGGACCCCCGTCCCCGCTTTCCCGGTCCCTCCCCCGCTCTCGACTTCGCTCGAGCGGGAGGTGCCCCCATGACCGCGCACCACCTCCCTGAAACCCACGCCAGAGCTGCCGTGTATCCAACCGGAGGAGAGCCGCCGTGTCCGCCCACCCTGTCGACGAGAAACTCCCCGCCCTGAAAATGGCGACGAGCGGCCTTCAGCATGTGGCCGCCATGTACGCGGGGGTCGTCGCCCCGCCCCTGATCGTCGGCGCGGCCATCGGCCTCACCGGCACCGACCTCACCTTCCTCACCGGCGCCTGCCTCTTCACCGCCGGCCTCGCGACCTTCCTGCAGACGCTGGGCATCTGGAAGATCGGCGCCCGGCTGCCCTTCGTCAACGGCGTCACCTTCGCCGGCGTCGCCCCCATGACGGCCATCGTCGCCTCCACCGAGGACAAGTCCGACGCCCTGCCGGTCATCTTCGGCGCGGTGATCGTCGCCGGACTGCTGGGCTTCCTCGCCGCCCCCGTCTTCTGCAAGGCGGTCCGCTTCTTCCCGCCCGTCGTCACCGGCACCGTGATCACCCTGATCGGCGTGTCCCTGCTGCCCGTCGCCTTCGGCTGGGCCCAGGGCCCGGATCCGGCGGCGGACGACTACGGGTCGGCGACCTACCTCGCCCTGGCCGGCATCACCCTGCTGCTCGTCCTGCTCCTGCGCCGGTTCACCCGGGGCTTCGTCAAGCAGATAGCCGTCCTGCTCGGCCTGGTAGCCGGGACGCTGGTCGCGATCCCGTTCGGCGTCACCGACTTCGGTCCCGTCGCGGACGCGGACGTGGTCGGCTTCCCCACCCCCTTCCACTTCGGCGCCCCGCAGTTCCACCTCGCCGCGATCCTGTCGATGTGCGTGGTGATGGTGGTCTCGATGACCGAGTCCACGGCGGACATGCTGGCGCTGGGCGAGATCGTCGGCCGTCCCGCGGACGAGCGGACGATCGCGGCGGGCCTGCGCGCCGACACCCTCGGCTCCGCCCTCAGCCCCGTCTTCAACGGCTTCATGTGCAGCGCCTTCGCCCAGAACATCGGGCTCGTCGCCATGACGAGGATCCGCAGCCGCTTCGTCGTGGCGGCCGGCGGCGGCTTCCTGGTCCTCATGGGCCTGTGCCCGGTGGCCGCCTCGCTCATCGCCGTCGTACCGCGCCCGGTCCTCGGCGGGGCGGGCGTGGTCCTGTTCGGGTCGGTGGCGGCGAGCGGCATCCAGACCCTCGTCCGGGCCGGTCTGGACAAGGACAACAACGTCCTGATCGTCGCCGTCTCCCTCGCCGTCGGCATCGTCCCGATCACCGCGCCGGAGTTCTACCACGCCTTCCCGGAGACGGTGAGGATCGTCCTGGACTCGGGCATCTCCACCGGCTGCGTGGCGGCCGTCCTGCTCAACCTCGTCTTCAACCACCTCGGCACGAGCCGCGACGCGCAGGACGTGACCCATCCGATGGAGGCGGGGGAGGAGATCGCGGGAGTACCGGCGAAAGCGCTCTGACGCCCGTCGGCCGGAGCCGGGACGCCCGCGGGCCGGGAACGGGGCGCCCGGCTCCCGGGCCCGCACCGCGGAGCGCCCGGCCCTGCCCGAGGCCGGACCGGGCGCTCCGCGGTGCGGGCCCGGGCAGGGCCGACGTACTCCGGCTCACAGGCCTTGGATAGGGTCGGACCGCTTCGGACCGCTTCGGACACCGGAGCCGTACCGCGCCACCGCAGGCGGCACCGAGCGCCGCGACCGCACCCCCGTGGAGTGCCACCGCACCCCACGGAGTGCCGCCGCACGCGCCGGCCGCCGCGGGCGCACCAGCCGCGGCCGTGGGCCGCGCGTCGAATGGGGTGGGAAATGTCCAGTCACCGGATGTCCAGAAGAGGCCGCTACATCGCCTGGTCGACGGCGGGTGTCGTCGTCGCCGCCGGCGCCGGGATCGCGGCACAGACCTCGATGGCGGCCACGGCCTGGCCGGCGCAGAAGACCTACACGGGCCGGGCGTTCGACACCTGCACGGCGCCTTCCCTGGCGGCGATGAAGGCCTGGAACACCGGCTTCTACGGTGCCGCCGCCGTCTACATCGGCGGCAAGAACCGCGGCTGCGCCCAGCCCAACCTGACCGCGTCCTGGGTGAAGTCGGTCAACTCCCTCGGCTACAAGCTCATCCCGCTGTACGTCGGCGCCCAGCCGCCCTGCCAGACCGGTACGAACCCGGAGAAGTTCACCGCCGCCACGGCGGCCTCCCTCGGCGCGAGCAACGCGGGCGACGCGGTCGCCAAGGCCGCCGCGCTCGGCATGAAGGCCGGCAGTGCGATCTACCTCGACATGGAGCCCTACGCCATCACGGACAAGGCGTGCAACGACGCCGTCCTGACCTACGTGCGCTCCTTCACCAAGACCCTGCGCGCCAAGACCTACCGCGCCGGCTACTACGGCTTCAGCAGCTCCAGCGCCAAGGCCATCGCCACCGCGACGAACAAGACGGACCTGCCGGGCAACCTCTGGTACGCGCTGTGGGACAAGAAGAACACCACCACCACGGACTGGCCCTGGGACCCCAAGCTGTTCACCAACCACAGCCGCGGCCACCAGTACATCGTCAACAGCAAGGAGACGCGCGGCGGTCACACCATCACCGTCGACCGCAACGCCTGGGACGCCCCCGTCGCGATCATCGGCTGACGCGACACCGGCCGGCCGGTAGGTCACCGGCCGGCCCTGTCGTCGTCGCTCACCCCGCCCTCCGCCGCGTACGAACCCTCGGCCGGCCGGTCATGGCGTCGCCAGCGCCTCCGTCGGGGAGAGCCGGGAGGCCCGGACCGCCGGATACAGGCCGGCCAGCCCGCCGATCACCAGCGTGGCCGCCACCCCGCCCGCCAGGGCCCAGGCCGGGACCGTCGCCGGCCAGCCCTGGTAGAGGGCATAGCCGACGGTCACGGCCAGCCCCAGCACGGCCCCGCCCGCCCCGCCGAGCGCCGACAGCAGCAAGGACTCCATGAGGAACTGCCCGCGGATCTGCCCCCGCGTCGCCCCCAGCGAGCGGCGCAGGCCCACCTCGGCCCGGCGCTCCAGCACCGAGATGACCATCGTGTTGGCCACCCCCACCCCGCCGACCAGCAGCGCCACCGCTCCCAGGCCCAGCAGCAGTCCGGTGAACGCCTCGTCGGTCGCCTGCTGCGCCGCCAGCGCGTCCGAGGGCCGCGAGACGTTCACCTCGCTCGGCGCCTCCGGGTTCGCCGTCGCGGCCAGCACGGTCCGCACCGACTCCACCTTCTCCTCCGCGGAGCGCGTGTAGACGGTCGTGGCGTACCCGTCGAAGCCCAGCTCCCGCTCCGCCGTCGGCCAGCCGACCAGCGCCGCCGAGTTCAGCTCCGCGGCCAGCGGCATCGACCGGAGGATCCCGACGACGGTGAACCACCGTCCGCCGACCAGTACCCGCGTGTCCTGCCCCGCCCGGCCGATGCCCAGCCGCTCGGCGGCCGCCGAGCCGAGCACCACGGCCGGGTAGCGGGCCGTGGCCGTGTTCAGCCAGGCCCCGCTCGCCAGCCGGCCCCCGACGGCGGAACGCAGGGAGGTACGGGCCGCGTAGGCCGCGATGCCGTTCGTCTGCACCTGCGGGATCCGGTCGTTGCGGTACACCTTCGCGTCCGGCACCTTGCCGACCGCCGACACCGACTCCACCCCGTCGATCCGGGCCACCATCTCCTCCGCCGAGGCGGGGAGCCGGGCCTGTCCTCCGGTCAGTGTGCTGCCGGGGGAGACGGTGAGCAGATTGGTGCCCAGGGCCGCCAGCGCCCGGTCCAGGTCGGCCCGGGAGGACGACGAGATCCCCACGACGGCCACCATGGCGGCGATGCCGATCGCGATCCCCAGCGCGGACAGGAACGCCCGCAGCGGACGGGTGCGCAGCCCCACGGCGCCCACCCGCACGACGTCGGAGGGACGGAGCCGGGCGGGGCGCGGCAGCTCGGGCGGCGGTACCGCCGCCGGGACACGCTCCTCGGTCAGCTGTACGGTCATCGCGCCGCTCCCGCCGTGAGCGCGGCCGTGCCGGCCGTGCCGGCCGTGCCGGCCGGGTGCGCCGGGTCCGGCGGGTCCCGGTCCGCCGAGCCGCCGACGGAGGGGTCCCGGTCCGCCGAGTCCTCCACCACCCGCCCGTCCCGCATCCGCACCTGCCGGGGCAGGGCCGCGGCGATCTCCTGGTCGTGGGTGATGATCACGACCGTGGTGCCGGCCGCGTTCAGCTCCCGCAGCAGCGCCATCACCCCCGCCCCGGACGCCGAGTCCAGGGCTCCGGTGGGTTCGTCCGCCAGCAGCAGCGACGGCCCGCCGGCCACCGCGCGGGCCACCGCGACGCGCTGACGCTCACCGCCCGACAGCTCGTGCGGGGCGTGGTGCAGCCGGTGCCCGAGGCCCACCCGGCGCAGCGCGGCCGCGGCCCGGGAACGGCGTTCGGACGGGCGCAGACCGGAGTACAGCAACCCGTCCGCCACGTTCGTCAGCGCCGACGTCCTGCTCGCCAGGTGGAACTGCTGGAACACGAACCCGATGCGGCGCGCCCGCAGCGCCGACAGGCGCGCGTCCGACAGGGCGCCGGTGTCGTACCCGTCGACGCGGATCCGGCCCGAGGTGGGCCGGTCCAGGGTGCCGAGCATGTTCAGCATCGTCGACTTGCCCGACCCCGACGGGCCGACCACGGCGACGAGTTCGCCGCGCGCCACGGTCAGGGTGACCCCGGCGAGCGCGGTCACCCCGCCCGGGTACGCCTTGGTGACGCCGGTGAGCTCGATCATCCGGGCACCCCCACCGTCGTGCCGGCGGCGATCCCGTCACCGCTGATCTCCACCCGCCCGTCCGCGAACAGGCCCGTCCTCACGGGGACGTTCCGGGTTTCCTTCCCCTCGACCACCTCCACGCCGAACCCGCCCCCGGGGAGCGCGACCAGCGCGGCGACCGGAACCGTGAGCACGTTCTCGCGCTCACCGGCGGTGAAGGACACGTCGACGGACGCCAGGACGTAGGACTCGGCCGCCTTCTGCGCCTCGTCCCCGTCCAGGACGACCAGCACCTTCACCTGCGTGGTGGGCTCGGCGTCGGCGCCCTCGCCCGGCACGACCTCGGTCGTCACCTCCGACACCCGGCCGGCGACCGACGTCCCGTCCGGCAGCTCCACGGTGACCTTCGAGCCCTGCGTGGCCAGTCTCCGGTCGGCGGTGTCGAGCTCCACGGTGACGGCCTGGGCGGTCGCGGTGTACGACAGCACCTTCTGGCCGGGGCCCGTCGCGGCGCCCTCCTGGGTCTCCAGGGCGTCCACCCGCACCGCGGCCGGCGCGAACACGACCCGGCCGAGCTCCACCACGCCGGTCTCCTCCAGCCCGGCGTCCTCCTGCCACTCCCGTACGGCGTCCGCGGTGGCCTCGGTGAAGGTGTCGTCGACGGTGAAGCCGTCGTACCCCAGGGCCTCGAGGTTGCTCTCCAACTGCTTCACGTCCGCGCCCTCCAAGCCCGTGCGCAGGGCCCGGTACGCCGGTACCGAGCCGTACATCAGGACCACCGGCGTGTCGTCCACGCGGTAGAGGTCCTCGCCGCGGGTGATCCGCTCGTCGGCCTCCGGCAGACGGGTGACCGTGCCGGGGAGGCGGCCCGCCGCCGTCGCCGATGTGCCGTACCCGAGTTCGCCGTCGGCGGTGAGACTGTCCCGGAGCGTCTGCCGGGTCACCTCGGCCGTGGCCGGGGGAAGGCCGCCGTCCTTGCTCTCGCTCCCGGAACCCTGGTCACCGAACTGCGTCCCGGCGGCCGCGGCGCCGCCGACCGCGGCGAGGACACCGAGGGCGGCAAGGAGGCGCAGGGGGCGGCGGCGGGAGCGGCGGCCGTGGGCCGGGGTGGGGGTGGGCGTGTCCGGGACCGCCGCCCCGGACGCCGGGCCGGCGCCGGGGGCGGGCGTGCCGGATGCGGCGGAACCGCCGTCGACAGCGCCACCCGCCGGCCCGCCACCTGCCTCACCGTCTCCCGCCGGAGCGTTCTGCGCCGCCGTGGGGTTCGCCTCCCGGTCTCCCGCCGGGACGGCCGGCCCTTCCGGCCCTTCGTGCCGCCTGTCCCCGTCCTTCTCCTCGTCCGTCACCGCGGCCTCAGCCATTGCCGTCGCTCCCGTCGGACCGCTGGCTGCCGGACGGCGCGTACTTGTCGCACTCCGTCTGCGCCTTCTCGAAGTCCGGGTCCTCCGCCACGTCCGGGCCGATCTGGATGCCCTGGCCGGGCTCCGGGTCGGGGAACTTCTCGACGCCGTTGTCGCGCATGCACTGCGCCATCTTCCGCATCCGCTCCTCCACCTCGGGATCCGCGTTCGCGCCCTCCCGCACCGGGCTGTACTCGCGGCACGCCTCCGTGGCGGCGTCGACGCTCTCCTTGTCGGGCCGGCCGGTGAGCCGCATGCCCCCTCCGTCGCTCAACTCCACCGTCACACCGTGCTCGCCCATGCACTCCACGAACTTCGCCTGCTGCTCGCTCCGGGCGTCCGCCTCGGCCGCGGCCTCGGCGGCCGGGTCGGTGTCGTCGCCCTGCGAGCCGCAGCCCGCCACGGTCAGGGCCAGCGCCAGCAGCAGCGCCGACGGGAGCGCCGCGCGGGCGCCGCCGGTCCGTATCCGCATCACGTCTTCTCCAAGGGTTCGGGACGGGATCTTTGGCACGAAGCGAAGCGGGTGAGCCGTTTCCCCGGCGTTTCCGTCGCCCCCCCGGGGACCCGTGCGCCGCACGCTTACGCCCGGGAAACACGGACTGCGGCACCCTTTTCCCGCTGAGCGGCCCGCTCGCCCGACCGGGCGGGCGTTCCCGGAGAACGGAAAGGGTGTCCCGGATGCGGGTCCTGGTGGTCGAGGACGAAACCCTGCTGGCTGACACGATCGCCGAGTGGCTGCGCGGCCAGGCGCACGCCGTCGACCTCGCGTACGACGGCGCGGCGGCCCTCGAACGTGTCGGCGTCGTCGACTACGACGTCGTCGTGCTGGACCGGGACCTGCCCCTCGTGCACGGCGATGACGTCTGCCGCGCGGTCGTGGCCGGCGAGAGCGCCTCCCGGGTCCTGATGCTGACCGCGGCGGCCGACGTCACCGACCGGGTGGAAGGCCTCGCCCTGGGCGCGGACGACTACCTCGTCAAGCCCTTCGCCTTCCCGGAGCTCGCGGCCCGCGTCCTGGCGCTGGGCCGCCGCTCCCGGCCCGCCGCGCCGCCGGTCCTGCGCCGGGCCGGCCTCACCCTCGACCCGGCGCGCGGTGAGGTGTTCCGGGGGAGCCGCTACGTCCCGCTGTCGCGGAAGGAGTTCGCGGTGCTGGCCGAGCTGCTGCGGGCCGAGGGGGCGGCCGTCTCGGCGGAGCAGTTGCTGGAGAAGGCCTGGGACGAGAACGCCGACCCTTTCACCGGCGCGGTCCGCCTGGCGGTCCTCAAACTGCGCCGCAAACTCGGGGATCCGCCGCTGGTGGAGACCGTGACCGGAGTGGGGTACCGCATCCCGTGAGCCGTCCGAGCCCCCGCGCGGGCCGCCCCCGCCGCCCGCGCCCGCTGCCTCGCCGTACGACCCTCCGCGCCCGCCTCACCCTCACCTACGGCGGGCTGTTCCTCGTCGGCGGTGTCCTGCTGCTCGGCGTCACCTACGCGCTGCTCGACCAGCAACTGGGCGGCGCGGGGACGAAGATGGTGTCACGGACGGACGCGAGCGCGCCGCCACCGGGCGCCACCGGTGCGACGGACTCCCCGGCGCGCCGCAACGGCACCCCGTCGTCCACGGCCCCCTCCGCCCCCGCGACGGCTCCCGGCACGACGGCCGCCCCGGCCGGCCCGACGCACGGAACCCGTACCATCCTGGGCGGTCCCAATCTCTCCGCCCCGCCACCCGGCGCCGACCTGGAGCAGTGGATGGAGGAGCAGCGCGACCGCTGGCGCACGGAGGCCACCACCTCCCTGCTCACCCAGGGCGGGATCGCGCTCGGGGGCGTCGGCTGTGCCGCGGCCGCCCTCGGCTGGGTGCTCGCCGGCCGGGTCCTCGCGCCGCTGCACCGGGTGACCGACACGGCGCGCCGTATCGCCGGTGCCCCGGCGGCCGACCGAGGGCTGCACGAGCGCATCGCGTTGCGCGGTCCGGACGACGAGGTGAAGGTCCTCGCGGACACCTTCGACACGATGGTCGAACGGCTCGACCGCTCATTCGACGGGCAGCGCCGCTTCGTGGCCAACGCCTCGCACGAGCTGCGCACCCCGCTGACCCTGGGCCGTGCCCTGGTCGAAGTGGCCATGCACCGCCCCACCGCGTCGGAGGACGTCAAGCAGCTCGGCGAGAACCTGCTGGAGATCAACACCCGGCACGAGCGGCTGATCAGCGGTCTTCTGCTGCTGGCGCGTTCGGAGCACGAGATCGCAGAGCGGCTGCCGGTGGACCTGGCCGACGTGGTGGCGCATGTGGTGGACCAGACGGCGCCGGAGGCGGCGCGGGCCGGGATCACCGTCCGGGACGACTGCGCCGAGGCGCCCACGCTCGGCGACGCGCTGCTGCTGGAGCGGCTTATGCACAACCTCGTCGAGAACGCCGTCCGGCACAACACCGGCCCCGGCGGCCGGGTGCGGATCGTCACCCGGGACCGGGGTGCGGACGTGATCGAGCTGGAGGTCGGCAACACGGGCCCGGTCGTCGCGCCCTACGAGGTGCCGTTCCTGTTCGAGCCGTTCCGCCGCCTCGGCGCCGACCGGGTGGTCACCGGGAAGGGGGCCGGGCTCGGCCTGTCCATCGTGCGGGCGATCACCCTGGCCCACGGAGGGGAGGCCACGGCCACCTCCCGGGAGGGCGGGGGCCTGACGGTGACGGTGACGCTGCCGAGGGATCCGGAGGCCGGCGCCGTGTCACCGGTCAGAGCCCGAACAGGCTCGGATCGGACGCCAGTTCATTGAAGTACTCCCGCGGGTGGGCCACCAGCCGCCGCTTCTCCAGGTCCAGCAGCCCGCCGACCGCGGTCAGCTCGGCGGCCACCGTGCCGTCCGCCTTGCGGACGGTCTGCTCGATCGTGAACGTCTTGCCCTCGCCCCACGCGAAGGCGCACGTCACGTCCACCTCGTCGCCGGCGAGGAGCTCGCGCCGGTACCGGATGGTCGTCTCCAGGGCGACCGGTCCGATGCCCCGGCCGATCAGCCCGGCCTGGGTGATGCCCGCGGCCCGGAGCAGCGACCAGCGCGCGTGTTCCGCGTAGTTGAGGTAGACGGCCTGGTTGAGGTGGCCCTGTACGTCGGTCTCGTAGCCACGGACGGTGACCCGGACGGAGAACGGCTCGCTCACTGCTTCCCCTGCTCGTCGTCGACGGGTATCGATGCCCTGCCCACCGATCCTGGCACGTCCTCAGGCCCGGCGGGGCGAAGCCAGCACATAGCGCGCTCTGGTGCGGGGGTCGGTGTGCTCGCCCGCCTGCCAGCCCGCCTCCTCCAGGGTCGCCGCGCAGCCCCGCAGGACCGCGTCGTCCGGGCCGTGCACGGCGACGGCCTCCGGCTGCGGGGTCGGGCGCACCCGGTAGCCGTCGTCGTCCGGCCCGGCGGGGCGGTGTCCGGCGGCCTCCAACGCGAGCGCGGCGGCCCGCACCAGGTGCATGCGCTCCCAGCCGCACGGCCGGTCCACGGCGCCGTCCGGGTTGGTCATCCGGCGCAGCTCCAGCAGCCCCTGCCAGGCGCTGCGCACCTCACGCGCGCGCGACGGCCCGCCGTCCGGCCGCTCCTCACCGCCGACGCGCGCGGCGAACACGCCGTCGGCGTCCGCGGGCGGGGATGCGGGCGCGGGCGGGCCGGGCGGCAACGGTCGGGACGCGGAGGACGCGGAGGGCACAGAGGGCACAGAGGACGCGGGGGACGCGGACACCCCGTCCGCCCCCTCCCGTATCCGGTGCCCCGCCGGCGTGAGGAAGTGATCGTGCGGCGGGCGCGGGTGCCGGAAGGCGAGCCCCCGCCCGACCAGCGCCGCGAGCTGCGCCTCGGTACCCTTGAGCCGCCCGGTGACGGAATCGGCGGCGTCGATCACCCGCCGCTGGGCGGCGGTCGGCGGTCGGGTCACGAACGTACTCCCTCCAGTGCTGGGGCTCTCCCCACCACCTCGAAGGCTACGACCCGGGTCTGACATTCCAGGCGGCGATCACCGGCCGAGCGTGCTCGGTGCCCAGTCGGCACAGCGTCCCCGTGGCGAGCTGGAAGTGGGCGCCCGCGGCGGGCGGCAGCCCGAGCCACCGCGCGGTGAGGACGCGCAGGAAGTGCCCGTGCGCCACCAGCACCACACACCCCTCGGTGTTGGCGAGCGCCGCGTCCACCTTGGCCAGCATCCGGTCGGCGCGCTCCCCGACCTGCTCCGGCGACTCCCCGGGGTGCTCCGGCGGCCCCGGCGCGACCCCGTCCGTGAACAGGAACCAGTCCGGCCGCTCCCGCTGGATCTCCACGGTGGTCACGCCCTCGTACCCGCCGTAGTCCCACTCCCGCAGATCGGGGTCGACCCGCACCTCGTGCAGCCCGATCAGCTCGGCCGTCTCCCGCGCCCGCTGCGAGGGGCTGGCGAACGCGGCCCCGATCCGGTGCGAGCGGATCAGCGGCACCAGCCGCCGTGCCTCGTCCCGCCCGTGCTCGGTCAGCGGCACGTCCGTCGATCCGGTGTGCCGGCCGGAACGCGACCAGGCGGTCTCTCCGTGCCGGACGAGAAACAGGTCACCCACGCTTGTCCTTCTTGCCGTCGTCGTACGTCAGTGACCTGAAGCGTACGAGAGGAAGGCGGCCCATTCGTGTGCCCCGAACGCGAGTCGGGGGCCCTGCTGGTTCTTCGAGTCGCGTATGTGGACGGTGCCGGGGACGAAGGCGACTTCGACGCATTCGGGGCCGTCGTTGCTGCTGTAGCTGCTCTTGAACCACTCCAATGGAGCTTCGGATGGGGTGGGCGTCATGTTTCCTCTCCCAGGACTTTCTCGATGAAGGCCAGTGACTCGCTGGGCGTGAGAGCCTGCGCCCGGATCATTCCATAGCGCATCTCCAGGATCTGGACCTCCCTGGTGTCGCTGATCAGGTGGCTGTGCAGCTGGGCCTCCGAATGCCCCACCGTCTTGCCCTCACTGAGCTTCAGCAGTTGCAGCGAACCGGCCATGCCTGCGTGGTCCTCACGGTCCGTGGGCATCACCTGGATCTCAACATGCCTCAGTGC
This sequence comes from Streptomyces sp. NPDC088812, assembly GCF_044750285.1. NCBI lineage: Bacteria > Bacillati > Actinomycetota > Actinomycetes > Kitasatosporales > Streptomycetaceae > Streptomyces > Streptomyces sp. NPDC088812. Next base: position 22,314 of record NZ_JBIVJP010000018.1, read on the forward strand.
GCTGATCTCCAGAAGGTGTTCGAGCTGCTGGCGCAACACCATTTTGCCCCCGAGGGGCCGTCGCAGTGTCACCTCTTCCTGGACGAAGCTGAGGAGCGGCGAGGGCAGGCGCTCGAAGACGGACTTCCGTGCCATCCGTGCGGCGACGTGACGGTTGATCTCGTCCTCCGTGTACGTCGGCCGCCGCATCGCGTACAGGGCTTCCGCGTACTCCGGGGTCTGCAACAGACCGTGGATGTGGTGGCTGGCATAGGCACCCAAGTCAACTGCCTGCGCCTCCAACTTCGCCAAGTCCCGCACCTTCTTCGGGTACCGGGCCTCCTCCACGTCCTTCCGCAGACCGGCGATCAGTCCGCCCGCCCCGAGCACCTCGTCGGCCGCCTCCAGGAACTGCGGCTTCGGCGCCCGCCGTCCCCGTTCCACCGAGGACACCTGCTCCTCGCTGTACCGGATGGCCGTGCCCAACTCGGCCTGCGTCAGCCCCTTCCGCTCCCGGCACATCTTGATGACCTTGCCGACGGTCCGCAGTACCGCCGTCGACTCCTCGTCGCCGGCCTGCGGCTCCTCGGCGTCTCCCTGTCCCGTCGCGCCCATCCTCGGACACCTCCTCGTGCCGTTGGTCCCCAACTCCGCGCCGGCCCGGCGCGTCACGCGTCGCCGTCCGGACAGAGCCGGACAGCGATCGGACAGTGACGCTGCGTACCGTCGTCGTTGCTGTTCAGAGTAAGGTCGCGCGAGCACGCTGAGTGACATGAATGTGGAGATCGCCCAGACCACCCCCACCACCCGTCACTTCACCGCTCACCTCCCCGCCACCCCCGGAGGCGCCCGCCGCGCGCGCCGTCTGGCCGCCGGGCAACTCGACGCCTGGGGCTGGCCCCACGCCACGGACGCGAACGGCACGGTCGCGCTCCTCGTCGCCGAACTCGCGACGAACGCCGTACGGCACGGCAGGGAGAACGGCCGCGACTTCAGGCTGCGCCTGACGCTCCACCCGGAGGACGCCACCCTCCGTATCGAGGTCACGGACGCCCGCCCCGCCCACCGGCCGCCCACCCCCGGAACGCTCCGGCCACCCGCGCCCGACGCGGAATCCGGCCGGGGCCTCCACCTCGTCGAGGCCCTGTCGAGCCACTGGGGAGCGACGTGGGGGGACGGGTACACCAAGACGGTGTGGTGCGAGGTCGTGCTCGGGTGAGTGTCGGTGCCGTCTGTGACCCTGCGGGCATGACGAGGACAGCTGCCGGTACCGGCTGAGAACGCCTACTGCCGGTACCCGCCCAGGAAGCGGCCGATCCGGCCGATCGCCGCCTCCAGGTCCTCCGCGTGCGGCAGGGTGAGGATGCGGAAGTGGTCGGGGGCGGGCCAGTTGAAGCCGGTGCCCTGGACGACCTGGATCTTCTCGCGCAGGAGCAGGTCGAGGACGAACCTCTCGTCGTCGTGGATCCGGTGCACCTTCGGGTCCAGGCGGGGGAACGCGTACAGGGCGCCCTTGGGCTTCACGCAGGACACGCCCGGGATCTCGTTGAGCCTCTCGAAGACGACGTCCCGCTGTTCGCGCAGCCGGCCGCCCGGCGCGGTCAGCTCGTCGATGGACTGGCGGCCGCCGAGGGCGGCCTGGATGGCGTACTGGGCGGGGGCGTTGGGGCACAGGCGCATGGAGGCCAGCATGGTGAGGCCCTCCAGGTAGTCCCTGGCGTGCTGCTTGGGGCCCGTGACGACCAGCCAGCCCGAGCGGAAGCCCGCCACCCGGTACGTCTTCGACAGGCCGCAGAAGGTCAGGACCACCAGGTCGGGGGCGAGCGCGGCGGCCGAGTGGTGCACGGCGTCGTCGTAGAGGATCTGGTCGTAGATCTCGTCGGCGAGGACCATCAGGCCGTGCCGGCGGGCGAGGTCGAGGATGCCCTCGACGATCTCCTTCGGGTAGACGGCGCCCGTGGGGTTGTTCGGGTTGATGATCACGACGGCCTTGGTGCGGTCGGTGATCTTCGAGGCCATGTCGTCCAGATCCGGGTACCAGTCGGCCTGTTCGTCGCAGAGGTAGTGGACCGCCTTGCCGCCGGCGAGCGTGGTCACCGCCGTCCAGAGGGGGAAATCGGGGGCGGGGATCAGGATCTCGTCGCCGTCCTCCACCAGTGCCTGGACGGCCATGGAGACCAGTTCCGAGACGCCGTTGCCGAGGAAGACGTCGTCGACGTCGACCTCCAGGCCGCGGGTCTGGTAGCGCTGGGCGACCGCCCGGCGGGCGGAGAGGATGCCGCGGGAGTCGGTGTAGCCGTGCGCCTGCGGAAGCATCCGGATCATGTCCTGGATGATCTCCTCCGGCGCCTCGAAGCCGAAGAGCGCGGGGTTGCCGGTGTTCAGGCGGAGCACGCTGTGGCCCGCCTCCTCCAGCGCGTTGGCGTGCTCGATCACCGGGCCGCGGATCTCGTAACAGACCTCGCTGAGCTTGTTCGACTGCCGGAACTCCATGCGCCCCTCCGGTATCTGGTGTTGCTTGGTTTTACCAAGTTCCAGCTTGGAAAGTCCAATGACATGTCTAGACTGCGTCGCATGTCACCTCGCCGAAGCTACGACCAGTACTGTTCCGCCGCCCGCGCGCTCGACGTCGTCGGCGACCGCTGGACCCTGCTGATCGTCCGGGAGCTGCTCGCCGGCCCGCGCCGCTACACGGACCTGCACGCCGACCTGCCGGGCGTGAGCACGGACGTACTCGCCTCACGGCTGAAGGACATGGAGCGCGACGGGCTCGCCGGCCGGCGCCGGCTGCCGCCGCCCGGTGCGGCCTACGTGTACGAACTCACCGGGCGTGGGCGCGAGTTGCTGCCCGTGCTCCAGGCGCTCGGGGTGTGGGGGCAGGCGGAGCTGGGGGAGCGGCGGCCCACCGACGCCGTCCGCGCCCACTGGTTCGCGCTGCCCCTGCTGCGCGCGCTGGAGGGGGCAGGGGCGGGGGTCGTCGACGTCCGGTTGGAGGAGGGGGACTTCCATCTTCGCGTCGGCGCCGAGGAGGGGTCCGTGTACGGCGACGGGCCCGCGCCCGGGGAGCCCGACGCCCGGCTCACCCTGGACGGGGAGACCTGCACGGCGCTGGCGCGGGGCGAGGTGCGGCTGCTCGACGCGGTGCGCGACGGGCGGATCGCCGTGGACGGCGACGGCACCCTGGCGAAGGCGCTGCGGGAGGGGTAGGCGAGCGGGGCTCGATGGTGTGTGACCGGTGGTGCGGGCCGGACGGGCGGAAGGCCCACCGCGGGTGTCGCGGTGGGCCTTCCGGAGGGGCGTCAGGTGCTTCGAAGAGGGTGTCAGGCGCCTGGCGGCACCCTGGCCGGGCGGCCCGACCCGCGGGTGAGCGCGTAGCCGCCGATGCCGGCGAGCGCCGCCAGCACGCCGCCCACCGCTGTCCACACCCAGCGGTCCGACCACCAGCCGGACGACCAGCCGTCGTCCGGTTCGAGGCTCGACAGCACGGCGGAGTCGGAGTCGTCGTCCTCCTGCGCCGCCGAGGTCACCGCGATGCCCGGCACCAGCGGCTCGGCCAGCCGGCCGTCCACCGCCGCCGACCCGCCGATGTCCTTGGAGTCCACCCGCAGTTCGGCGCTCACCGGCAGCCCCAGGTCGGCCGCCTTCAGGCCGACGGCCGTGAGACGGACGTAGTACGTGCCCGGCAGCGGGTCGTTCGCCCACTCCTCCGACCAGGCGCGGACCGTGCGCAATACGCAGGCCACCTCGACGGACGACGCGCCCTGGGCGGCGGTGCGCGTCTGGGCGCCGTACTGGCAGGCCTGGCGGCGCCGCAGACCGTCGTACACGTCGATCTGCCAGGTCTGGGCGACGTGCTCGTCCGGCAGTTTCACCGTCGCCCGCACGGTGGGGCGCTGTCCCGCGTCCGCGGGGAACGACCAGTACAGGTAGTCGCCGGTGGAGGCGCTCGCGGTGGCGGTCTGCCCCTGCTCGACCTCCGTCGCCGTACGGAACGACGTACCGGCCGAGGTCGGCGCGGAGGTGTCGTCGGACGGGCTCGCCGAGGGGGTGGAGTCGGCGGCGGCCGGAACCGCGGCCGGCCCCAGCCCCAGCCCCAGCGCCAGCAGTGCGGTGCTCAGCACCCGTGTCATCCGCACCCGCGTCATCCGCACCCGTGTCATCCGCACCCGTGTGATCCGCATCAGTTGGTCCTCCACACCGCGACACGCCAGCGCGACAGCCAGCCCCACAGCAGACCGGCGACGAAGCCGGTCAGGATCAGTGCGCCGAGCAGCCACCAGCCGCGGCCCAGGCCGAAGGAGGCCACGTCGTCTGCCTGCGACGGGCCGTCGACGACGTCCACGGTCAGCTCCAGCGGCAGGCCGGGGGTGGTCTTCACGCCCGCTCCGGCCGAGAACGAGTTGGTCACCTGGAGGCACACCGTCTCGGCCGGCGCGTCGTCCTCGTCGCTCTCCGCCGTCGGATGGCGCAGGCCGGTCGAGATCACGTCCGTACGGCCGTTGCCCGCCGCCTCGCCGCGCACGATCTCCCGGCCGTGCGTCGTGACGGCCCGCAGCAGCACCCCGTAGTCGGGGTTCACGGTCCGGTCCGCCGACACGCTCACCGAGGCGCGCACCTCCTGGCCCGGCTCGACCTCCACCCGGTACCAGCGCTCCTGGCCGAACTCCTCGCGGTCGGTGTACAGACCCGACTCCAGCGTCGGCGCCTTCGCGCAGGAGTCCGCGCCCTGCGTGGCGACCGGGGTCACCACGGGGTCGGCCGCCCGGTCCACCAACTGGTTGACCTTGTCGGTGAGTTCGTCGGTGTGCTCGACCGAGGTGTAGGTGCCGCCGGTCGCCTCGGCGATGCAGCTGAGCTGCTGCCGCATCTTGGTGTTGGGCACCAGGCCCAGGGTGTCGATGGTCAGGCCGATGCCCTTGGCCGCGATCTCGCGGGCCACCTCGCACGGGTCGAGCGGCGCGCAGGTGTCCTCGCCGTCACTGATCAGCACGATGCGCTTGGAGCCGGTGCCGCCGTCGAGGTCGTCGGCCGCCTTCAGCAGCGCGGGGCCGATCGGCGTCCAGCCGGTGGGGGACAGGGTCGCCACCGCCGTCTTGGCCTCGGTACGGTCCAGCGGGCCGACCGGGTAGAGCTGCGCGGTGTCCTTGCAGCCCGTCTTCTGGTCGTCGCCGGGGTAGTTGGCGCCCAGCGTGCGGATGCCGAGCTGGACCTCCTCGGGGGTCGCGTCCAGCACCTCGTTGAACGCCTGCTTGGCCGCGGCCATCCGCGTCCCGCCGTCGATGTCCTTGGTCCGCATCGAACCACTGACGTCGAGAACCAGGTCTACCTTCGGCGCGCCCGCTGTGGTCTCGTCGGCGACCGCCCCGGCCGGGAACGCGATCCCGGCCGCGAGCGCGGCGAGCAGGGCGCCCACGCCCGCCGCCAGCCGTTGTGTTCTGATCATCGGCGGATCCTATTGATCAGAGGTGTCCGCCCACAAAACGGGGACCGCCCCGCGTCAACCCTGACCATGAACCAGCGGGTTGGGCAGCAGCGTCCACCGGTCGCCGGCCACCCCCGGCGACAGCCGCATCAGCGTGAGCGCCTTCACCGGCAGCGGCTCCCCGCACAGCGCGCCGAGGTCCGGTGTGGACGGCACCTCCCGCACCGCCGTCTCCAGCATCGCCCGCAGCGCGTCCCGGCCGCCGGCCGTGCCCGCCAGCGCGCCCGCCACCAGCGAGCCGAACAGCTTGCGCCGCAGCGCCGCCACGTCGTCCGTGAGGATCCGTTCCGGCAGGTCCCGCGCCGGCAGCCCGTGGCGGGCCAGCCGGGCCGGGCTGACGCGGATGTCGGCGAGATCCCGGTAGACCAGCCGCAGCGGCTCACCCGACGCCGACAGTACGACCAGCAGGTTCTGCCCGTGCGCCTCCAGTGCCACGCCCATCTCCAGCAGCCGCAGCCCCACGGTGAGCGCGAGCGCGGCGAACCGCGCCGACCAGTCGGGCGACGCCGCCAGGCGTGTGGTGGTGAGGGCGGCGACCGGCACGACGTGCTCGCCCGGCCCCGCGTACGCGGCCGGCGGCTCGCGCAGTACGGCCGCGAGGTCGGGGGAGTGGGCGGTGACCGCGCCCAGCGTGCGGGTGACGTGCAGCAGCCCGTCGGTGCGCTCCGCGAGTTCCTCGCCGAACTCCGACAGGGCCGCGGAGGCGGTGATCGAGCCGATGGAGATGTCCCGTACCGAGGACGTCAGCCGGGTGCTCAACGCGGTCTTCACATGCGGCCCGTCCGGCAGCGCGAGCGTCCGCAGCGACATCAGCGGATGCGCCGCGAGTCCCTCCGGCGACGACCGCTTGAGCACGTGCTGCGCCTGCCACGGGTGCACCGGGATCACCAGCCGCCCACCGTCCCGCAGCGAGGACGGCCACACCCCCGACACCAGGCACTCACCGGCCGGCACCGGCAGCAGCCCCAGCCGTACCGAGGACGGCCGGTGCTCCGGCGCGTACGCCAGCTGCTCGGCCACCGAGAAGCCCGGCCGGGCCCGGCAGTTGGGGTGGTACGGATGCCCGTCGACGACCCGCTGCTCCCACTCCCAGTCGTGCAGGGCCGATCCGGCGGTGTGCGCGGTCCAGTCGGCGGTGTGCGCGGTCCAGTCGGTGGTGTGCGAGGTCCGGGCCGTGGTGCCCGCGGTCGACCCGGTCCTGTCCGCGGTCGATCGGGGGGTGTCCGCGGTCGCCCCGGCGGTCTCCGCGGTCGACCCGGTGGTGTGGGAGGTCCACTCCATCGAGTGAGGGGCCGACGCCCCCTGTGCCGCCCGTGACAGTGCCAACGACGCCGCGCTGTAACCGAGTTCGGCCGCGAAGCCACTGCCGTGCGGCACCGCGAGGTCGCCCATCAGGCGCGCCGGATCGTCGTGAGCGACCCCCCGTCCGTGCCCCGCGCCGGCCAGGTGAACGACCGTCACGTACGCGGCCGTCGTGTACGGGTCGGGGTGCGGGCCGTGCAGCCGGCGGCCGTCGGCCAGGTGCAGGACGAGGCCCTCCCGGACCTGTTCGCGGCGGGCGATCCAGGGCAGTGGCTCATGCGCGAGCGCCCGCCACAGGCGGGTCAGCACGGCCGCGCGGGCGCCCGGCAGCGCGGCCGCGAACCGCGGTCCGAGCGCGGGGCGCACGGCGGCGAGCTCGGCGCCCAACTCGGCGTCCGCGGTGGGGGGATGGTGCACAGGGGTCTCCTCGGGTACGAGTAGGACGTCGGGGCGGGCCGCGACGACAGCGATACTGAACGTCTCCGCCCGCATGAACCGTAGGGAACGAGTACAACGCGTGGACCTCATCCCCCCGCCCGTCGAGACCGTGGCGCCGGCCGACCGCACCGCGCCCCGGGGCCCGGAAGCCCTCGCCGACGCCCACGCGGCCGCGCCGCTGCTGAACTGCCTGCTGCGCGAGGTGGCCGAGCCGCTGTCGGAGCGTGACGGACGGTTCGCGCACCGGCTGCCCTCCGGCCGTACGCTGCGCGTCCTCGGCACCCGCCGCCCCGCCGAACCCGAGGTGTACGCGGCCGGCGCCTGGCACCGCCTCGACCACACTGCCCTCGTCGCCCTGGTCGCCGAGGAACTGCGCCGGCACACCGGACTCGCCAACGACGAGCTCCCCGCCGAGATGCTCGCCAGCCGGGACGCGGTGGCCGCCCTGCTCACGGCACGCGCGCGGGCCGTCCCGCCCGCCGACCCCTACCTGCGGTCCGAACAGTCCCTCGTCACCGGCCACCCCCACCACCCCGCACCCAAGGCGCGCGGCGCCGGCCCGGCCGCCGACTGGCTGCCGTACGCCCCCGAGGCGCACGCCCGCTTCCCGCTCGCCCTCCTCGGTCTGCGTGAGGACCAGGTCGTCGAGGAGGGGGACACCTCCGCGCTCGACGCCCTCGGCGAGGCCCCGCCCGGCTACCGGCTGCTGCCCGCCCACCCTTGGCAGCTCGACCTCACCGCCCCCGCCCTCGCGCCCGCCTTCGCCGACGGCCGTCTGGTCCGGCTCGGTGCCACCGGGCCCCAGGCGTGGCCGACGGCCGCCGTGCGCACGCTGTACGCACCCGGACAGGACCTGTTCCTGAAGTTCAGCCTCGACGTGCGCATCACCAACGACATCCGCCGGCTGTGGCGCCACGACCTGCTGAAGCTGCGGCGGACCGACGCGGCCGTCACGGCGGCCTTCGCGGCCCTCGGCGGCCCGGCGGCCTGGCTGAGCGACCGCGGCTACCGCACCGCCGCGTTCGCCTTCGAGGAACTGGCCGTCCTGGTCCGCGACGGCCTGCGCGACCACGTCCTGCCCGGCGCGACCCCCCTGCTCGCGGCGAGCCTCGTGGAGGGGCCGAGCGCCGGCCGCCCCGGCGGCTCACCCGACGGCCTGCCGGTCGTCGGGGCGGACCCGTCGGCCTGGTGGGAGGCGTATCTCGCCGCGGTCGTCCCCCCGGCGCTGGCCGCCTTCGCCGGCCACGGCGTCGTCCTCGAGGCCCACCTCCAGAACACCCTGGTCGCGGTGGACGCCGCCGGCCTGCCGGTGCAGGCCCTGTTCCGGGACGCCGAGGGCGTCAAGCTGCCGGCGGACGTGCCCCGCGCCGCGGGCTGGGAGCGGCTCGTGTACTGCCTGGTCGTCAACCACCTCACCGAGATCGCGGCCGTCCTCGCCGAACGGCACCCGGGCCTCGACCCCTGGCCCGCCGCCCGCCGCGAACTGGCCCGGCACGACCTTCCCGAGGTCCACGCCCTGCTCACGGCACCCACCCTGCCCGGCAAGACGAACCTCCTGCTGCGCTGGACGGACGCGGACGGCGCCGACGCCCGCTACCTGCCCCTGCCGAACCCCCTGGCCGGCGCATGAGCCGAACCACTCCCCTCGGCATCGGAACGAGGAGCGTCACCCGTCACCCGTCACCCGCCACTCGCCACCCGCCACCTGTCGGCCGTGGCCCGCGCTGCCCGCCGTCTGCCCGGCCGACGCCCGCCGTCGTCCCCCGTCCGTACCGGACGTCCGCGCACCGGGCCGGCGCGTGAACGGCCTCGCGCCGGGCGATGTCGCCGACCGGACAGGTGGCGGGGTCCCTGCCCGCACCGAGGACCCGCACGTGATGTCAGCGCACCGTGGGCCGGTCGCCCCGGGGCGCCACGCGCGCGTGCTGCCCGCGGCCGCAGCGGACCAGCCGCTCCCGCAGCCCGAGCCGGTCGGCTTCGGCGAGGAAGTCATCGAGCGGCGAGCGGAAGACGGAGTAGTCGTCGTAGTGGACCGGCAGCGCACGGTGGCAGTCGAGGCGGCGAGTGAGTTCGGCGCCCTGAGCGCCGTTCATGGTGACGACGAAGCCGCCAGGAAGCCGGGTGCCTCCCAGGTGGAGCACGGCCAGGTCGGCGCGGGGCGAACGCCGGGCGATCTCGTCCAGCCCGTCGTACACAAGCGTGTCGCCCGAGAGGTACAAGCGCAGGCCGACCGGCCCGTCGGGACGACCGAACTCCAGCATGCTGCCCATCACCGGCGGCAGCAGCCTGCGCAGCACAGGATGCAGTGAGTGCATCCCGGGCAGCGCCGTGATCCGGACCTGTGAGCGGCCGTTGCGCATCGTGCAGCTCTCCCAGGTCCGCAGGCCGCCGGCACGGTCGAAACCCTGACAGGTGCGCAGGTGGCGGGCGGCGTGCCGGGTGGTGACGATCGGCACCGAACGGTCCAGGCCGCGCCTGGCCCTGCGGTCCCAGTGATCACCGTGCAGGTGGGAGAGGACCACGGCGTCCAGCGCCGGAAGTTCCGTCTCGCGAAGGGCCGGCTCGGTCAGGCGCCTGCTCGTCAGCCCGTATCCCAGGTGGGCGCGCTCGCCGCGGTGCAGGAAATTGGGGTCGGTGAGCAAGGTCAGTTCGCCGTACCGCAGCAGCACGGTCGCGGTGCCGATGAAGTACAGGTCGAGCACATCGTCGTCGAAGGCAGCCATGGTGGTCCTTGCCCTACGGGGTGCAAGCGTTCAGGACGACGGGCCGGCGCGACGCATCGCGGTCGGCACGCGGCCCGGCGCCGGCCCGTTCGTCCACCGCAACCGGCCCCCGCGTCAGCGAGTCATCCGAGCGGAGCGGCTCCGACCGCTCGTGTCACCGCTCCTGTCGGTCCGGCTCGCCGCGGCACTGGCCGCCAGGGCCAGCAGCAGTGCGATGATGCCGACGATGACGTTGTTGACGATGGTGCGCGTGGTGTCGACGTTCCCGGCCACCACCCACGGCGCGACGATGGTCCAGACACCGAGAAGGGCCGCTGTCCAGGCGCGTGCGTGTGTCCGCTCATAGGCGTGGCCGAAGCCACTCAGCAGCAGTGCGTAGGCGATGCCCGTGATCAGGTTGTTCACGGCCAGGGTGCTGAAACCGCTGAAGCCCGCGATCCAGGGAGACGCGGCCAGGTACAGGCCGCAGAGCATGGCCAGTGCCTCGAGGGCCTGTCCCTGCTGGGTCGTCGCCATCTGTTCGGCGAGGGCGTGGCGCTGCCGCATTTCCACGATGTCCGGGTGCGACTCCATGGTGGAGCGGGTCTGGTCGGTCATGACGACCTCCTGCTTCAGATGCACACTCTGTACATACCGGAGGACCGAGTACCCATCGAACGGTGGCGAATCGGTACATTTCGGATGGATGTGCTGACGGTGCCGCCGGCTGTGCCGACGGGGGAGTCCGTGGGGCGCCGGTGTGATGGCTCGGACACTCGTCCCCGGCGGTCACGCCCGCTTACTATGCTCACTTCAGGTTATCGAGCCTTGGGGCCTTGGAATATGCTGAGAGAGGTCACCGCGACCCGCTATGTCGAGCCCCTGCGCTCCGGCGGTTCCGTGCCCGCCCTGGTCGAGGCCGACGACCTCGGCACGTACGTCGTGAAGTTCACCGGTTCCGCGCAGGGCCGCAAGGCGCTGGTCGCCGAGGTGATCGTGGGCGGGCTGGCGCGGGCGCTGGGGCTGCGCTTCCCCGAGCTGGTGCTGGTGCGCTTCGACCCGGCGATCGCCGAGGAGGAGCCGCACCAGGAGGTGCGCCAGCTGCACCGGGCGAGCGCGGGCGTCAACCTCGGCATGGACCACCTGCCGGGTGCCCGGGACTTCACCCCGGAGGTCGCCCGGCACTTCCGGGTGGACCCGCTGGAGGCGGGCCGGATCGTCTGGCTGGACGCCCTCACGGTGAACGTCGACCGCACCGTCCACAGCTCCAACCTGATGGTCTGGCCGACACTGGGCACCGTTCCGCCGCGCCTGTGGCTGATCGACCACGGTGCCGCGCTCGTCTTCCACCACCGCTGGGACGGCGCCGACCCCGCCAAGGCCTACGACTTCCGCCACCACGCCCTCGGCCACTACGCCCCCGACGTGCGGGCGGCCGACGCCGAGCTGGCGCCGAAGGTGACCCGGGACCTGCTGCGGGACATCGCGGCCGAGGTCCCGGACGCCTGGCTGACCGTCGAGGAGGGCTTCACGACGCCGGACGACGTCCGCGCGGTGTACGTGGACCACCTCCACGCGCGCGTGCGGGCCTCCGCGGCCTGGCTCCCCACCGACTTCCCCGCCCGGGAGGAACTCGCCGCCGAGGAGGCCCTCCGGGCGGCACGGACCCAGCAGGGCCGCCCGGACTGGCTGAAGCGGGTCCCGGACCTGCACGGCAAGCCGGCGGCGGAACAGGATTGGTCGGTGCACCTGGGATGACGGACGTGATGACGGACGTGATGACGGACGGGATGCAGGACGGGATGACGGACGCACAGCGGGTCGAGATCGAGTACTGCACGCAGTGCCGCTGGCTGCCCCGGGCCGCCTGGCTGGCGCAGGAGCTGCTGACGACCTTCGAGGCCGAGCTGACGGAGCTGGCGCTCCGGCCGGGCACGGGCGGGGTCTTCGTGGTGCGGGTGAACGACGAGGTGGTGTGGGACCGCCGCGAGCAGGGCTTCCCGGAGCCGACGGCCGTCAAGCGGGCCGTACGCGACCGAGTGGCCCCGGGGAAGTCCCTGGGCCACTCGGACACGCCGGCTCTTTGAGGTTCAGCCCTTGAGCTGCTCGTACGCCGGCAGCGTGAGGAAGTCGGCGTAGTCCTCGTCGAGCGCGACCTCGAGCAGCAGGTCGTGGGCCTGCTGCCAGTGGCCGGCGGCGAACGCCTCCTCGCCGAGCTCGGCGCGGATGCCCCGCAGTTCCTCGGCGGCGACCGTGCGCGCCAGTTCCGGCGTGGCCTTCTCGCCGTTCTCGAACTCGACGCCCGCGTTGATCCACTGCCAGATCTGCGAGCGGGAGATCTCGGCGGTGGCCGCGTCCTCCATGAGGTTGAAGATGGCGACCGCGCCGAGGCCGCGCAGCCACGCCTCGATGTACCGGATGCCGACCTGCACGGCGTTGACGAGGCCGGCGTACGTCGGCCTCGCGTCCAGCGAGTCGATCGCGATCAGGTCAGCCGCCGCGACCTCGACGTCCTCGCGCAGCCGGTCCTTCTGGTTCGGCCGGTCGCCGAGGACCTTGTCGAAGGACTCCATGGCGATCGGGACGAGGTCGGGGTGGGCGACCCAGGAGCCGTCGAAGCCGTCGTTCGCCTCGCGGTCCTTGTCGGCGCGGACCTTCTCGAAGGCCACCTTGTTGACCTCCGGGTCGCGGCGGGAGGGGATGAAGGCCGCCATGCCGCCGATGGCGTGCGCGCCGCGCTTGTGGCAGGTGCGGACGAGGAGTTCGGTGTACGCCCGCATGAACGGGGCGGTCATCGTGACCGCGTTGCGGTCGGGCAGCACGAACCGGGCGCCGCCGTCACGGAAGTTCTTCACGATGGAGAACAGGTAGTCCCAGCGGCCGGCGTTCAGCCCGGAGGCGTGGTCGCGGAGTTCGTAGAGGATCTCCTCCATCTCGTACGCGGCCGTGATCGTCTCGATCAGGACGGTCGCGCGGACGGTGCCGTGGGGGATGCCGACGTACTCCTGGGCGAAGACGAAGACGTCGTTCCAGAGGCGGGCCTCCAGGTGCGACTCGGTCTTCGGGAGGTAGAAATAGGGCCCCTTGCCGAGGTCGAGCAGGCGCCGGGCGTTGTGGAAGAAGTAGAGGCCGAAGTCGACGAGGGCGCCGGGGACCCGGGTGCCGTCGGTGTCGGCCAGGTGCCGCTCGTCCAGGTGCCAGCCGCGCGGACGCATGACGACGGTCGCCAGCTCCTCGTCCGGACGCAGGGCGTACGACTTCCCCGAGGCCGGGTCCGTGAAGTCGATGTTCCGGGTGTACGCGTCGCTCAGGTTGAGCTGGCCCAGGACGACGTTCTCCCAGGTCGGGGCGGAGGCGTCCTCGAAGTCCGCGAGCCAGATCCGGGCGCCGGAGTTCAGGGCGTTGATGGTCATCTTGCGGTCGGTGGGCCCGGTGATCTCGACCCGGCGGTCGTCGAGGGCCGCGGGGGAGGGGGCCACCTTCCAGGAGTCGTCCGCGCGGACGGCGGCGGTCTCCGGGAGGAAGTCGAGGGCGGAGGTGCGGGCGATCTCGGCGCGGCGCTCCGCACGGCGGGCGAGGAGTTCGTCACGGCGCGGTGTGAACCGGCGGTGCAGCTCGGCCACGAAGGCGAGGGCCGCGTCGGTGAGGACCTCCTCCTGCCGGGGCAGGGGCTCGGCGTCGACGATGGCCAGCGGGGACGGCGCTGGTGCGGACATGAGCTGTCACTTCCTTCAGCGAGCGGGGCACCGGGTGCCAGGAGACCCGGGTGGGGCGGAGGGCACCCGTGGGCGGCGCGGAGCCGTCGCGCGCGGTCAGGAGCCGCCGGAGGTCGTCGAGGGCCGCCGGGAACCGCCGAGCGCTGCCGGGTGCCGGCGAGTGCTTCTGGTCAGTGGATACTAGTTTCCTCATTGTGGAAGTTCAATGGTTTGTTGATGTCGAGATTCTCCGGGGCGAGGCAGGGCGGCGCAGCGTGCCACCCCCTTCACTCCAGGTGCGCCAGGTCCTCGGGGGTGTCGATGTCATAGGGGCTCGCCACGTCCCCGCACTCGGCCAGCCGAACCGAGTCGTCGTGCGCCTTCAGATAGGCGCGTGCCCCCCGGTCGCCGGTCGCACTCGACGCGATGCCCGCCCAGTGCGCGGCGCCGAACAGGACGGGATGCCCGCGCACCCCGCCGTAGGCCGCCGCCACCAGCGACGACTCGTCCTCGTACGCGGCGAGCACCCGGGCCACCGCCTCCGCCCCGATGCCCGGCTGGTCGACCAGCGAGACCAGCGCGGCCCGTGCCCCCGTCCCGGCCAGCGAACCGAGCCCGGCCCGCAGCGATGACCCCATGCCCAGCTCCCACCGCGGATTGTCCACCAGCACGCATCCGTCCACCAGCACGCATCCGTCCAGCCGCGCCCGCTCCCGTACGGTGTCGGCGGCGGCCCCCAGGACCACGTGGACGCGTGCGCAGCCGGCCGTGCGCAGCACCTCCACCGCGTGCTCCACGAGGGGCCGCCCCCGGTGCGTCAACAATGCCTTGGGGCGCCCGCCGAGCCGGCGCCCGCCGCCCGCCGCGAGGAGCAGCCCGGCGACCTCGTCCTCCGTGTGCGTCATACGTTCTGCATACCTGACGCGGCGACGGCCACGCGGTCTCCCAGGGCTGAATTTCGGTCCGCGCGGTGGCGCGCCGCGCGGCGGTGGCGTTTACTGACCCGCGCGTCCCGCGGTGGCCGACCGGTGCCCGCGGGCGGGGCGGGGACACGAGCGCTTGTGCACGAGGGTGTGCCAGGGGGGAGAGCTGTGTTGCGGAGCATGGGGCAGAGGGCAGTGACCGGCAGCGACGAGGATCCGAGGGTGGCGGAACTGCGGACCGCGGTGTCCCGGCTGCGCCGCGGACTCGCCGCGCTCCCGGCCGAGTTCCCGGACCGGGGCGTCGCCGAGGACGAGCTGGCCGCCCTCGCTGCGATGGCGGCCCACGGAACCCCGGAGATTCTCCGGCTGCGCCGCTCCCTGCTGTTGATCGCGGGCGCGATCGGGTCGGTGAGCGCGCTGTCGCGCGGCCTGTCGGACGTGCGCGACGCCGTGGAGCTGTTCGGGCGGTCACCGCGGGGGTGAGGCGGCGCGGCTCGGACGGGTGCCGACGCCCCGGCTGGGGAGGGGGTGAAGCCCCGGGCTCGGACGGGCCGGTGTCCCGGCTCGGGCGGGGGCCGAAGCCCCAGGGGGCGGACGGGGTGGTGTCCCGGCTCGGGCGGGGGCTGGTGTCCCGGCTCGGACGGGCCGGTGCCCAGGCTCGGGCGGGGGGCCGGTGTCCCGGCCGGGTGACGGCTAGGCGGCCGGGCCGGAGCTCGTCAGGGCCTCCGACAGTTCCACCGCCACCTGCTGGAGGACCGGCACGATCGTCTCCGTGGCGGCCTCGGTGACGCGGCCGGCCGGGCCGGAGATGGAGATGGCCGCCGCGGTGGGGGAGTCGGGGACCGGGACCGCGAGACAGCGGACGCCGATCTCCTGTTCGTTGTCGTCGACCGCGTAGCCCTGGGCGCGCACGTCCCGGAGGGCGGCCAGGAAGCCGTCCGCGGTGGTGATGGTCTTCTCGGTCGCGGCAGGCATGCCGGTGCGGTGCAGCAGGGCGCGCACCTCGTCGTCCGGGAAGCCGGAGAGCAGGGCCTTGCCGACGCCCGTGGAGTGCGGCAGGACCCGGCGGCCGACCTCCGTGAACATCCGCATCGAGTGCTTGGACGGCACCTGCGCCACGTACACGATCTCGTCGCCGTCCAGCAGCGCCATGTTCGCCGTCTCGCCGGTCACCTCGACCAGACGGGCCAGGTAGGGGCGGGCCCAGGTGCCCAGCAGGCGGGAGGCGGACTCGCCGAGGCGGATCAGACGGGGGCCCAGCGCGTACCGGCGGTTGGCCTGCTGACGGACGTATCCGCAGGCCACCAGGGTGCGCATCAGCCGGTGGATGGTGGGCAGGGGCAGTCCGCTGCTCGCGGACAGCTCGCTCAGCCCCACCTCGCCGCCCGCGTCCGCCATCCGCTCGAGCAGGTCGAAGGCGCGCTCTAGGGACTGGACCCCTCCGCCGGCGGACCTGGCGGAGTCGGTGGTGCTGGCGCTGGACGTCGGCACGGCGCGTTCCTTTCGAAACTGGCGGGAAGAGCTGAAGCCTACCCGGCGGTCGGTCGACTCCCCGCTGGTACGGCACTACGTTCTGCCTGTCGGAATCATAATTTCGCTTTATGGAATCGTCCAGACCGGTGGCGCGCGAGGTGCCGCAAGGGGGCGCACTCTTGACGGCGGCGCGACCGGGAGTGAAGACTCCTTCAACAGAACGTTGAATTCCGTTACGCGGAAGTCACGCGGGAGTTACTCCCGCTTGCGGAAGCAGAACGGCGGCAGAGAGGGGTCCGGGTGTCCGACGCTGAACTGGTGCTGCGCTCGACGCGCGTCATCACTGAGGAAGGGACGCGCGCCGCCTCGGTCGCGGTCCTCGCCGGCACCATCACGGCCGTCCTGCCGTACGACGCCGAGGTGCCGTCGGGCGCCCGGCTGGAGGACCTCGGCGACGACGTCCTGCTGCCCGGCCTGGTCGACACCCACGTCCACGTCAACGACCCCGGCCGCACCGAGTGGGAGGGGTTCTGGACCGCCACCCGCGCGGCGGCGGCCGGCGGCATCACCACGCTCGTGGACATGCCGCTCAACTCCCTCCCGCCGACCACCACCGTCGGCCACCTGCACACCAAGCGGCGGGTGGCCGCCGACAAGGCGCACATCGACGTCGGCTTCTGGGGCGGCGCCCTGCCCGACAACGTCGAGGACCTCCGCCCGCTGCACGACGCCGGCGTCTTCGGCTTCAAGGCCTTCCTGTCGCCGTCGGGCGTGGACGAGTTCCCGCACCTGGACCAGGACGGGCTGGCCCGGTCCCTCGCCGAGATCGCCGGCTTCGGCGGCCTGCTGATCGTGCACGCCGAGGACCCCCACCACCTCGACGCGGCCCCCCAGCGGCCCGGACCCCGGTACGCCGACTTCCTCGCCAGCCGCCCCCGCGACGCCGAGGACACCGCCGTCGCGCACCTCATCGACCAGGCGAAACGCCTCCACGCGCGCGTGCACGTCCTGCACCTGTCGTCGAGCGACGCACTGCCGCTCATCGCGCGGGCCAAGCAGGACGGCGTCCGCATCACGGTCGAGACCTGCCCGCACTACCTCACCCTCACCGCCGAGGAAGTCCCCGACGGCGCCAGCGAGTTCAAGTGCTGCCCGCCCATCCGTGAGGCCGCCAACCAGGACCTGCTCTGGCAGGCGCTGGCGGACGGCACCGTCGACTGCGTGGTCACCGACCACTCCCCGTCGACCGCCGACCTCAAGACGGACGACTTCGCCACGGCCTGGGGCGGCATCTCCGGCCTCCAGCTCAGCCTGCCGGCCGTCTGGACCGAGGCCCGCCGGCGCGGCCACGGCCTGGAGGACGTCGTCCGGTGGATGTCCACCCGCACGGCCGCCCTCGTGGGCCTCGGCCGCAAGGGCGCGATCGAGGCCGGCCGCGACGCCGACTTCGCGGTCCTCGCCCCCGACGAGACGTTCACCGTCGACCCGGCGGCCCTACAGCACCGCAACCGCGTCACCGCGTACGCCGGCCGGACCCTGTACGGCGTCGTGAAGTCCACCTGGCTGCGCGGCGAACGCGTCGTCGCCGACGGCGAGTTCACCGCGCCCCGGGGACGACTGCTCACCCGCGACCACTGACCACCGCCCCGCACCCCGCGGCGGCCGACTCCGAAAGGCACATCCCGTGACGGCGACACCCAGCTTCACCGGCGACGCGAACCCCTACGGCGGCGGCGACCCGTACGCGGACTACCGCACCGCCGACTTCCCTTTCACCCACCACGCCGACCTCGCCGACCGGCGGCTCGGCGGCTCGGTGATCGCCGCCAACGACGAGTTCTTCGCCCAGCGGGAGAACCTCCTGGTACCCGGGCGCGCGGAGTTCGACCCCGAGCACTTCGGGCACAAAGGCAAGATCATGGACGGCTGGGAGACGCGCCGCCGCCGCGGGGTGTCCGCCGACCACCCCTGGCCCACCGCCGACGACCACGACTGGGCGCTGGTCCGCCTCGGCGCGCCCGGGGTGATCCGGGGCATCGTCGTCGACACGGCCCACTTCCGCGGCAACTACCCGCAGGCGGTGTCCGTCGAGGGCACCTCGGTCGCCGGCTCCCCCGCCCCGGAGGAACTGCTGGGCGACGACGTGAAGTGGACGACGCTCGTCCCCCGCACCCCGGTCGGCGGCCACGCGGCCAACGGCTTCCCGGTGGCGGTGGAGCAGCGCTTCACCCACCTGCGCGTCAGACAGCACCCCGACGGCGGCATCGCCCGCCTGCGCGTGCACGGCGAGGTCGCGCCCGATCCCGCCTGGCTCGCGGCCCTCGGCACCTTCGACGTCGTCGCCCTGGAGAACGGCGGCCGGGTCGAGGACGCCTCCGACCTCTTCTACTCGCCGGCCACCCACACCATCCAGCCCGGACGCTCCCGCAAGATGGACGACGGCTGGGAGACGCGCCGCCGCCGCGACCGGGGCCACGACTGGATCCGCTACCGCCTGGCCGCGCAGGCCCGGATCCGCGCCGTGGAGATCGACACGGCGTACCTGAAGGGCAACAGCGCGGGCTGGGCGTCGGTGTCGGTGCGGGACGGCGACGACGGCGCCTGGCGGGAGATCCTGCCGCGCACCCGCCTCCAGCCGGACACCGACCACCGCTTCGTCCTGCCGGCCCCGGCCGTGGGCACGCACGCGCGCGTGGACATCTTCCCCGACGGCGGCATCTCCCGGCTGCGGCTGTTCGGCACGCTCACGGAGGCGGGAGCGGCCGGTCTCGCGGCGCGCCACCGGGAGCTGGGCGGCTGACGACACCGTAAGGCGGTCGGCCGGCTCCAGAAGACGGTCGGCTGAGGCACCGTAAGGCGGTCGGCCGAGGCGCCGTACGACGGTCGGCCGAGGCGCCGGGCGCCGGGATGCGGGCTCGGGCGGGGTCCACGCTGATGACAGCGGACCCCGTCCGAGCCCTCGGTAATTGTCGCGCCTCGCATGAACATGGAGATCATGTCGATAAATCTGCGCGAGGGGGACATAAGGAACTGATCGGTTATGTGTCTCAGGAGGTGAGACCGTCTGTTGCGGCGATGATTACTGTTAACTACCGTTCTGTTTGCGGATTGGTCTGGGACGGGCGATCCCAGGAAATCTCTGTCGAACGGAGTGGCTTGATGAAGCTTCGCTGGCCACCTCGTCGCCCTTTCTCGACGCGATGAGTGAATCGGTGTCGATTCCGACGCGCGTCAGAGCGGCGCGGTGCAGGTCAAGGTCGATATCCCTACTCTGTTCGTCCCCGTGTGTCCGGCCGCGGCCAAAGGTGTTTCCTGTGCTTTTCCAGTGAGTACCTGATTGGCGCGGAGATTTTCGGGGAGAGCCGGTACATCCGGATCCGAATGCGAAACAGCCGCACGCTGATTCGCTGCTGCGACGAGGCGCGTGCGAGCACCAGGACCACCGCACACGGCGGGCGCACGTCCTCTGCCCTGTTCCGAGGCGCCGTCCGTCGACCGGCATGCCGAAGGCGACCACGTCTGCCGATGCGCCGGCCCTGTCGTACCGGGCGACCGATCCTTCCTCAATGGTGATCACTCACTGTGTGTCCCGGAGGCTCAATGAACAGTCACCTCCCCCCTCGAGAACTGGCCTATCTGGTACAGGAGTTCCGGCAGCGAGCCGGCCTGACGCAGGACGAACTGGCAGCGCGGGCGAGCATCAGCCTCGGCGGGCTGCGGGACATAGAGCAGCAGCGGGTCGTCCGCCCCCGGGGTGGCACCCTGCGCCGGCTCGTGGGCGCGCTGGACCTGTCGCCCGTGGAGGGCCAGGAGCTGCTCCGTGTCGGACGGCAGGGGCCGCTGCTCTCCCACGACCTGCGATTACGGATCCTCGGCCCGCTGTCGGTGCTGGTCGACGGTGTCGCGGTGGAACTGCGCTCGGAGCGGCAGCGCACCCTGCTCGGACTGCTCGCCCTGTCCCCGGGAGCGCCGGTGGGCGGCGACGCCCTGGTCGACGCGATGTGGGGTGCCCAGCCCCCGCCCACCATCGTCGAACTGGTCCGCACCCAGGTGTCCCGGCTGCGCCAGCGGATCCAGCCGAAACGCACGGGACCGAGCGTTCTGATCGCCACGGGCGGCGGGTACGAGCTGCGCGTCAACGACGACCAACACGACGTCCTCGCCTTCGGCAGGCTGGTGGAGTGCGCCCGCCGTGAGTGCGCCGCGGGGAGGCCCGAGTCGGCGATGGGCTTCTACCAGCAGGCGCTGGGCCTGTGGCGGGGGGAACCGCTGGCCGACCTTCCGGGGCTGCATCTGCACGCCGCGCGGGTGGCGCTGGTGCGGCAGCTGGAGAGGGTCCTGATGGAGTACGCCGACGTCGCGGCCCGGGGCGGCCACTACGAACAACTCCTCACACCGTTGTACCGGTTCGTGGAGGCCAATCCCTTACACGAGTCAGCGCACGCCCGGCTCATGACGGCACTGGCGGGCTCGGGGCAGCGCGCGGTCGCGCTGGAACTGTTCGAGCGGCTGCGCCGCCGTCTGGCCGACGAACTGGGCGTCGACCCCGGTGCCGAGCTGAAGCTCACCCACCAGGGACTCCTCCGCGGCGCCTTCTCGTGGGAGCCGCCGCACCCGGTCGCCCCACGGCGATGACGCCGGCCTGCCCCCGCCGGGGGGCAGGCCGCCGGCCCGGTGCCGCGGATCAGGGGCGCCGGGCGTCCTCGTCCGGGATCCGGTGCAGCAACGGCCTGCTCCGGTCCAGGAAGCCGAGCATCGCCGGTACGGGGCTGATGATCCGCGGCCCCGTGTCGGCCGCCGCCAGCCTCCGCTCGTACACGGCGGGCAGCTGCGACCAGTGGGTGGCGGGGCTGAGGTGGTGCTCCTGGTGGTAGCCGTCGTTGAAGGTGAGCAGGTTGTACAGGCGGCCGTAGTGGCTCACCGCGTCCGCCGTGCGACGGCTCGGGTCGGCGCCGTAATGCCGGTAGTAGTTCTGCACGTTGACCAGGACGAGCGCCGCGAAGAACGCCGGGAGGTAGCAGAACACCGTCCACTGCCACGACAGCACCGCGCACCCGGCCAGGGTCAGGCAGTGCGCCGCGCGGTCGGCCTGCACCTGGCGCAGTTCCACCGTGCGCCGCGGCTCCCTGCGGGCCGCGAGGTCCAGCAGCCTGCGCTCGGCCGCGCTGACGCGCCACAGCCGGGTCACGGCGAGCAGCTCCCCGCCGCGGTCCAGCAAGGTGTCCCAGGCCCCCTTGAAGATGTACGGCAGCAGCGGCGCGTGGTCACCGTCCTGTCCGTCGCGGTAGGTCGAGGTGGTGTCCCGGGTCGTGCCGTCCGGCCCGACGGGATCGTTGTTGAACCGGTGGTGGTTGCGCACATGGCTCAGCTCGTAGCCCTGCGCCGACTGCCCGATGCAGGCCGAGTTGACGACCGACGCGACGGCGTTGAGCCGGGCCGAGGTGAACCACGGCACATGGGTGAACAGATGGGACACCACGATGATGTTGTAGGCGGTCATCGCGGTCACCAGGGCCACCTGGCCGGCCCAGCCCGCGACGGAGAAGCCGGACCACCGGGCGGCGAACAGGATCATCACGGTCAGTTGCACGACGCTGAACCCGAACAGCACGGCGTCCTTCGGGCTGTGCTTCCACAGGGACATTCTCCGCTGTCCTCCTCGGTCTTCCCGGTCTTCCCGGTCTTCTTCGTCTTCTTCGCCTTCTCGGTCCTCTTCGTCTTCTCCGTCTTCGGCGGAGCCGTCCACGGGCGACGGGCGCGGTCAGAGGTAGGAGCGGAGGACACCTCGGCGGCGGACGTCGAGGGTGGCGCAGTGGAACGAGCCGCCGAAGCTGTTGAAGTTGCGGAAGTCGCACGGAATGGGCGTGAGCCCGAACTTCTCGAGAGCGTTGATCATGGGCTCGTCCTGGCGCTCCACGACCACTCGGGTCTCGTCCAGCATCAGCAGGTTCATGTTGATCCACTTGCTGGTCATGTACAGCGGGTGCGCGTCGGGAATGACCGGGGCCGGCGCTTCGAGCACGTCCCAGCCCTTGAACAGGTCCGGAACCTTCGGCACGCGCTCGGGGTTGACCAGCAGCTTGCCCGGGGCGAGCGGCATCAGCGTGGCGTCGATGTGCATCGGGTGGGAGTCCTCGAACTCGAGCACGTGGATGCGGTAGTCGTCACCGAGGTGCCGGCGCAGCCATTCGATGCCGAACGCGTTGGTCACGTTGCTCATCTGGGCGATGATGTCCCGCCCGCAGCGGATGAAGTCGGCGGCGTCGAACGTCGGCTCGAACTCGGTCACCACGAGGTGCGCGGAACCGTCCGTGTGCCCGTCGGACCAGTCCTGGTCGAACTGTGCGTCGGTGAGCTCGGGCTTGGGACCGGCGCTCCACCGCGCGCCGCCGTGGAAGTACTCCTTGAGCAGCGGACGGTAGGCGAGTGCCTCGTAGTAGCGCGACCGCCAGGCCATCGGGCACTCGATGATGTCCTCGCCGATCACCAGCAGCGTGTCGCGCGGCATGGCCGCGTACATGCCGCTGCTGCTCCAGTCGAGCGTGCTGTAGGTGGTGCGCTGCGGAATCGGTTCCGGACGCCGTACCCGCACCCCTTCGGCCTCCAGGATGTGGACGAACTCCTCCAGTTCGCGCCGGGCCGCGTCGATCCGCTCGGCCGGGAACGGCCTGCCCGCCTGCGTGCGGAACGTCTCGACCTGGTGCTCGGGCAGCACCGGGGGCAGCGCCAGGTGCCAGGAGGGGAAGCTGGCTCCGTCGACGATCCCGACGACGACCTCTTCCAGCGGGTCCCACTCGGTGTAGGAGCACACCGGTCCGGCCGGTGCCTCGCTCCGGTCGGGGGCCGGCTCGCTCGTCTGCACAACGGTCATGGGTCTTCTCCAGACTTCGTCGGGGAGGCCGTCGGCGGGACCGGCGCCCGCCATGGATCCATCGTGGCGAGGGCACGCGTCACCGTGATGGCACTCACCGGCGCGCGGCAGCGGAGCGACACCCCAGATCAGACCGTGTGCACCGGGCCCTCGACGGGATTGCCACGGGCGTTGGGCCGCAGGGCCGGTTCCCGTGACGGGGCATCTCGCGCCCCCGCCGCACGTGTGGGCCGCTTCCCGTACCCGGCCCACAGGCGAACCGTGGACGGGAGGCTGTCCAGCCCCTTCGCCGGGGCGGCGGGTGACGCGGCCGACCACGACGTGTCAGGCCGGACGTCCATCATCGGAAGTCACCCCCGGGCGCCGGGCGCAGGGCAACAGCGAGGGAGAGCACACGGTGACACTTCCAGCGTCTGCGGACGTCGTGATCGTCGGAGGCGGCGTGATCGGCACGAGCATCGCCTTCCACCTGGCCGAAGCCGGCGTCCGGGACGTCGTGCTCCTCGAACGCGCCGAACTCGGCTCCGGATCCACCTCCAAGGCGGCGGGCGGGGTGCGCGCGCAGTTCTCCGACGCGCTGAACATCCAGCTCGGCGCCCGGAGCCTGGAGGCCTACCGTGCCTTCGGCTCCCGCCCCGGCCAGGAGATCGACCTGCGGTCCTCGGGCTACCTGTTCCTGCTGTCGCGCCCCGAGGACGTCGCGTCGTTCGAGGCGGGCGTCGCCCTCCAGAACTCGCTGGGCGTGCCCAGCCGGATGATCGACACGGCGGAGGCCCGGAAGCTGTCCCCGCTGATCGAGGAGGAGGGCCTGCTGGCCGCCGCGCACTCACCCGACGACGGGCACTGCTCGCCGGAGTCCGTGGTCCTCGGGTACGCGACCGGAGCGCGCGGACACGGCGCACGCCTGGTGTCCCACTGCGACGTGCTCGGGGTGGAGACGTCGGGAGGGGAGATCCGCGCCGTCCGGACGAACCGGGGCCGGATCGCGACCTCGACCGTCGTGTGCGCCGCCGGAGCCTGGTCGGCGGCCGTCGGAGACATGGTCGGCACCCGGCTGCCGGTGGTCCCCTACCAGCGGCAGATCGTCTTCACCGAGCCGTTCGTCCCCGAGCTGCGGATGCCGTTGACCATCGACTTCGCGTCGGCCTTCTACTTCCGGCGCGAGGGCCGCGGACTGCTGCTCGGCATGTCCGACCCGGACGAGCCGCCGGGCTTCCGGACCAAACCGTCCGAGACCTGGCTGCCGCGGCTGACCGAGGTGATGGCCCGGCGGGTGCCCGCGCTTCTCGACGCCGGTCTCGTCGGAGGCTGGACGGGGTTCTACGAGATCACCCCGGACCACAACGCCCTCATCGGGGAGGCCGACGTCGTCGGCAGGTTCCTGTACGCCTGCGGCTTCTCGGGACACGGCTTCCTCCAGGCCCCCGCGGTCGGCGAGATCGTCCGCGACCTCGTGCTCGGCCGGCCGCCCTTCGTCGACATCACCCCCCTGGACGCGGGACGGTTCACCGGCGAGCGCCTGCGCGTGGAAGCCAACTACGTGTGAGCGTAAGGGTGTTGAGCCGGGATACGGTGATCGCGGACCGGAGTGCCCTCCGGTCCGCACGACGAGCCGTACAGGGAGGGGAGACGCATGCGGGGCGCTGACGTGGCTCGCTACGGGACCGTCGCGGTGGTCTGGGGTGTCTCGTTCGCGGTGCTGGCACGAGCGGAGCGGACCTTCGGCTGGGTGGGGGCGGTCGCCTTCCGGGCCCTCATCGCCGGGGCGGTCGTGGCCGTGATCGCCCTGGCGGGCAGACGCAGACTCGACTTCACGGCCGGCTGGTGGCCGTTCGCCGTGGTCGGCGCGACGACCGTCGCCGGCCAGCTGATCGGCGTCTCCTACGCCACCCCCCGCATCGGCTCGGCCATGGCCGCCATCTTCGTGGCGACGATCCCGTTGTTCTCCATGGTCATCGGCCACCTGTGGGGGCTCGAGCGGATGACGGTGCGGGGCTGGGTCGGCCTGTCGCTCGGCCTCGTGGGCATCGTCCTGCTGGTGGGCTTTCCGGACGCCCCGGTCACGGACTCCTTCCGCCTCGGCTGCGTCGGCTCACTCGTCGGAGCGCTCTCGGCCGCCTACGGAAGCAACTACGCCCGCGCCCGGCTGCACGACGTCGGTTCCTGGGAACTGACCATCGGGTCCTTCTTCTTCGGCGGCGTGCTGACCCTGCCGCTGCTCTTCCTGGTGCCGGTGGCCGCTGCACCCGGCCTCGTCGACTACGGGTATCTCCTGCTGCTCGGTGGCGTGATGAGCGGCGTGATGTACGTGCTCTACTTCCGGCTCGTCGCCGGAGTCGGTGCCACCCGGGCGCTCAGTGTCGAGTTCGCGGTGACGGCCGTGGCGGTGGTCGTCGGCTCGGCCGTTCTGGACGAACGGCTGTCCGCGCCGCAACTGCTGGGCACGGCGGTCGTCGTCGGCAGCTGCTCCCTGGTGCTCGGGCTGGTCCCGCGGCTGACGCCCCGTCGCTCGGAGCCTGCTCCGCGGCACCCTTCCCAAGTGCCCTGACCGTTCCCGGCGTGCCGCTGTCGTTTCCGGCGTGCCGCGGCTGTTCCCGGCGTGCCCTGACCGTTTCCGGCGTGCCCTGAACCGTTCCCCGCGCGCCCCGGCCGGCCTCCGACCGCCCCACCGCACGCGGGCCACGGCGCGTACGGCGGACACCGCCGTACGCGCCGTGGCCCCGCCGCGTCCCTACCCGGCCGCGCGCCGGGTGCGCGGTACGGCGAAGGAGTGCCGGTCGCCCGACCAGGCGGACCGCGGGATCACCGACTCGATCTCCCGGACGTCCGACTCGGACAGGGTGAACTCGGCGGCCGCGACGTTCTCCATGAGCCGTCGGGCGCTGCGGGTGCCGGGGATCGCCACGACGTCGTCCCCCTGCGCGAGCAGCCAGGCGAGCGCGAGCTGCCCCGCCGTCACCCCGCGCGCCTCGGCCAGTTCCTTCAGCCGCTCCACCTGTGCGGCGTTGCGGGCCAGGTGCGCACCGTGGAAACGCTGGTCGGGAAGCCGGTCGTCGTCCTGGGTCAGCGTGTCGAGGTCGAGCGTCCCGGTGAGGAAGCCACGGCCGAGCGGACTGAACGCCACCAGCCCGACACCCAGTTTGCGGGCCAGCGGCACGACGTCGTCCTCGATCTCCCGCCACCACAGCGACCATTCGTACTGCACGGCGCTGACGGGATGCACACCGACGGCGCGCGTCAGTTCCTCCCCGCTGGTCTCGGACAGTCCGAGGTGGCGCACCTTGCCCTCGGCCACCAGCTCGGCCATCGCCCCCACGCTGTCCTCGATCGGCACCTCGGGATCGACCCGGTGCAGGTAGTACAGGTCGATGTAGTCGGTGCCCAGCCGACTCAGCGAGGCCTCGCAGTACCGGCGGATGTCCTCGGGCCGGGCCGCCAGCCGTGCGGGATCACCGCGCCGCTCCCGGAAGATGCCGAACTTCGTCGCCACGGTCACCTCGGCGCGCCGGCCCTCGATCGCGCGCCCCACGAGGCGCTCGTTGTGACCGGCGCCGTAGCTCATGGACGTGTCGAGCAGCGTGACGCCGAGGTCCAGGGCGCGCCGCAGGACGGCGAGGGACTCGTCGTCGTCGGCGGGGCCGTAGTCCTGGGACATGCCCATGCAGCCGAGGCCGATGGCGGACACGGTCAGGCCCTGGTCACCCAGTCGGCGGGTGGTCATGAGAACTCCCCTTTCCTGGTCGTCGCCGGCCGGGTCATGCCAGTCGGCCGGGGAGCGCGGAGTAGTTCAGCACCAGGACGTCGCGGTGGGCGGGCCGCTCCTTGTCGACGGCCTCGATCGGGGTCACCGCGTGGTAGGTCCGCTGGTCGTCGTTGAGCAGCAGGTCACCGGGCTCGGACAGGGTGACGGTCCGCAGCCGCTTGCCCGCCTCGTCGAACGTCGAGCTCTCCCCGCCGGTGATGTTGAGCCGGTCGACGAGCAGCGATCCGACGAAGGTCTCGCCGTCCCGGTGGCGCCCCTCCGGGGCGGGCTTGCCGATCTCCGCGCCGGCGGTGATGCGCACCGGGTGCAGTTTGATCAGCCACCGCTGGGTGTCGTCGATCGTGGTGAAGACCCGGCCCAGCCAGATCAGCAGGCCGTGCAGCAGCGGGTCCTCGGCGAAGTCCGGCGTGAGGGGCTCGTAGACGCGGTCGACACCGCCGTTGAGCCGGTTGAAGTACCGTTCCTGCCGGTACGGCTCGTGGGGCAGCGCGGTGAGTTCGCCGGTGTGCGGGTTCAGCTCGAACCGCCCGTAGCGGCGGTGGCGGTAGGTGCCGCCGTCCGCCATGAACGTGTCGAGGCAGAGGTCCTCCCAGTTCCGTGCGAAGCGGGCCCAGTCCTCGGGCCCGGCCCCGAGGACGCCGGAGAGTTCGCTTCCGGTCACCAGGTGCTCGCCGACGTCGGTCAGCGTCTGGATCACGTCGCGGGAACCGGAGTCGAGAACGATGTTGCCAGGCATGGCGATCCCTTCGGACGAGGAAAGGGCGACGCATCGATGCTGACGGGTCCGGCTGGCGGGGCGCGGGCACGTGACTGGCACCCGGGTGCCGGTGGCCGCGCTGGTGGAGGACGTGGCCGCGGACGGGCAATGGGTCCGCTACGGGGAGCGGGGGGTGCGCGCCCGGCGCGAGAGCGCGGCCCGCGCGCCGACGGGCCCGCGCGCCGACGGGCCCGCGCGCCGACGGGCCGGCGGGCCGCGCCGGGTTCCGTACAAAGACCGTACCGTCCCCGGCGCCGCCCGGGGCCCGTGCCGCCGACGTGCGGTGTCCGGCCCGGTGGGCGGGCAGCCGGACGTCGGCTTCCGACCGGCACCGCCGGTCATCATCGGAGGGTTCCGGACTCAGCGCGGCCCCAGGGAGGAACCTTGATCGCCGAAACGGACACTCCGCGGATCACGGGTGAGGCCCTGCCCGCGGACCGGTTCACGGTGTGCGAGACGCCCGGTCGGCTCGACACCGGCAAGGTGCTCGACGTCCTGCACGGCAGACTGGCGGCCTACCGGGTGCCGGGGTTCGTCTCCGCGCGCCACTGCGCGACCATCACCGACAACTTCCTGGCGTCCGGGCAGCGCACACCGCGGTACGGCGAGGGCGCGGACGGGGTGGAGGCGTACCTGGTCGGCGCCTCGCACATCGACAAGGACACCGACGCCTACCTGTCGGACGCCGCGCGCACCGCCGACGCGGTACGGGCGCTCCACAGGGACGCGGAGGACCCCGTCGAGACCTTCCTCGCCGCGCTCGTGGCGGCGGGCGCCGTGGCCGGGACCCGTCCCGCCTGCCACGACGGCCGGCCCGCCGGCGGCTCGAAGGCGGTGTGCTGGAACAACACCGGCGAGTACCTCCTGCTGCCGCACGAGGACCTCGCGCAGCTGAGCGACCCGCTCCAGGCCGGGTTCGAGGTCCAGGGCATCCGCCGTGTCATGGCCGTGAACGTCTATCCCCACGTGCCCGGCGACGGCGGTCAGCTCCGGATGTGGAACGTCGCTCCGGACGACGCCACCCGTGCCGCGCTCGGCCTCACGCACAGCGGTTATCCCTATCCCCGGGATCTGCTCGCGGACCACCCGAGCCTGGACGTCCCGGTGCGGACCGGGGACCTCTGCGTGATCAACGGGAACCTGGTGCACGCCGTCCTCGGCGGCGGACCGGACGCGCCGCGCGGCCGGCTGCTGCTCACCTGCTTCACCGGCCTGATCGGCGCCGACCTCGTCCGGTGGACGTGACGCCGTGGACGTGATGACGGCCATCCTGACCCGGCGCAGCGTCCACGCGCTGCGCGCGCCCGGCCCCTCGGACGAGGAGTTCGCCTATCTGCTCAGAGGCGCCGCGGTCGCCCCCGACCACGGCGGACTGCGCCCCTGGCGCTGGATCCTGCTGCGGGACACGGACGTGGAGGCGCTCGCCGCCCGTCCGGCCGGCGGAACGGAGCCCCGCCCACGGGACCGGGACGCCCGCGGCACCCCGAGCGCGCCGTTGAGGGCGGTGCTCGTCCTCTCTCCCGCACCCGACCAGGACGTTCCCGAGTGGGAGCAGGTGGCCGCGGCGAGTTCCGTCGCCTACGGCCTGATGCTGCTGCTCCACGCGCGGGGCTTCGGCAGCAGCTGGCGCACCGGGCGGCTGTGCGCGGGTCCCGAAGCCCGGGACCTGCTGCGCCTCGGCCCGGGTGAACAGTTCCTGGGCGCCCTGGACATCGGCACCCCCGAGGCGTCGACGCGGCCCGCACGCCGGTCCTGCCCGGACGTGTCCGACCGGGTCCAGCGCCTGGGACGGCCCGTCGGGGCGGTGGGCACGGCCGGTGCGTGAGGCCGGCATCGGCGCGGGGGTACGACGGGGGTCTTAGGCTGGGCGCACGGGGCCTTTGGCCGGGCGCACGGGGCCATTGGCCGGGCGGGGGTCTTCGGGCCGGGTACACGGGGGTCTTCGGTCGGCCACACGAGGGCCTTCCGCCGGGCACGTGGGGCCCTTCACCGAGCGCACGGGGGACTCCTTGCCGAGGACACGCGGGGCCTCTCGCCGAGGCCACGGGGGCGGGCACTGATCGGTACCCTCGCGCGTTGACGCAGTGACGGCAGGGGGAACGTGATGACCGATGTGATCGACCTGGAAGCGTTCGGCGAGGAGTTCCGGCGCGACCCGCACGCGGTGTACGCGCGGCTGCGTGAGCGCGGCCCGGTGCACCGGGTGCGCCCGCCCGGATCCGACAGGACCTACGAGACCTGGCTCGTGGTCGGGTACGAGGAGGCGCGGGCCGCGCTCGCCGACCCCCTGCTGGTCAAGGACGGGGAGCGGATCGGCATGACGCTCATGGACGAGGAACTGGTCGGCAAGCACCTGCTGATCACCGACCCGCCGCAGCACACACGGCTGCGCTCCCTCGTCTCCCGCGCGTTCACCATGCGCCGCGTCGAGGGGCTGCGCCCGCGCGTGCAGCAGATCACCGACGAACTGCTCGACGCGATGCTGCCGCGCGGCCGCGCCGACCTGGTGGAGTCCTTCGCCTACCCGCTGCCCATCACCGTCATCTGCGAGCTGCTCGGCGTCCCCGAGATCGACCGTGCGGCGTTCCGCGAGATGTCGACCGAGGTGGTCGCCCCCACCAGCGGGGACAGCGGTTACGACGCGTTCGCGCGGCTCGGCGGCTACCTCACCGAACTGATCGAGGACAAGCGGTGCGCCGGGCCGGGCGGCGATCTGCTCAGCGACCTGATCCGCACCACCGCCGAGGACGGCGACCGGCTCTCCGCCGAGGAACTGCGCGGCATGGCGTTCCTCCTGCTCATCGCCGGCCACGAGACCACGGTGAACCTCATCACCAACACCGTCCACGCCCTGCTCACCCACCCCGCCCAGCTCGCGGCCCTGCGCGCCGACCCGGCGCTCGTCGACGGCGTGGTGGAGGAGACGCTGCGCTGGGAGGGGCCGGTGGAGAACGCCACGTACCGGTTCGCCGTCGAGCCGCTGGAGATCGCGGGCGTGGCGATCGGAAAGGGCGATCCGGTGCTGATCGGCCTGGCCTCCGCCGACCGCGACGCCCTGCGCTACGAGGACCCCGACCGGTACGACGTCCGCCGCGACCCGCGCGGCCACCTGGCCTTCGGCCACGGCGTCCACTACTGCCTGGGGGCGCCCCTGGCCCGTCTGGAAGCCCGGATCGCCCTGGCTTCGCTGCTGGAGCGGGCCCCCGCCCTCAGCCTGGACGGTCCGTCCGGCGAGTGGCTCCCGGGCATGCTGATGCGCGGACTGCGCAGCCTGCCCGTGCGCTGGTAGGGGAGCATGGCCCTGCGCCGGTAGGGGAGCCTGCCCCTGCGCCGGTAGGGAAGCGTGGCCGCGCCCGCGGGCACGGGATTGTTTGTCCGGACAACCGAACTTCACAACTTCCCGTCAACCGGTCGCAGAGCTACGCTCGGCCCGTGCCGAAATCAGAAGTGGACCCGACCGTGCAGCTCGACCTCCGTGTGGACCGGAGCTCTCCGGTGCCGCTGTACTTCCAGCTGTCCCAGCAGCTCGAAGCCGCCATCGAGCAGGGATCGCTCACCCCCGGCAGCCTGCTGGGCAACGAGATCGAGCTCGCCGCCCGGCTCGGCCTGTCCCGCCCGACCGTGCGCCAGGCCATCCAGTCCCTCGTCGACAAAGGCCTGCTGGTACGCCGCCGGGGCGTCGGCACCCAGGTCGTGCACAGCCAGGTCAAGCGCCCGCTGGAGCTCAGCAGCCTCTACGACGACCTGGAGGCGGCCGGGCAGCGCCCCGCGACCACGGTCCTGGTCAACACCGTCGTCCCCGCGTCCGCCGAGGTCGCGGCCGCCCTCGGGGTCGCCGAGGGCGGTGAGGTGCAGCGCGTGGAACGGCTGCGTCTCGCGCACGGCGAGCCGATGGCGTACCTGTGCAACCACCTGCCGCCCGGTCTGCTCGACCTGGACACCGCGCAGTTGGAGGCGACCGGTCTGTACCGGCTGATGCGGGCGGCCGGCATCACCCTGCACAGCGCCCGCCAGTCCATCGGGGCCCGCGCCGCCACCGCCGCCGAGGCCGAGCGGCTCGCCGAGGAGCAGGGCGCGCCGCTGCTCACCATGCAGCGCACCACCTTCGACGACACGGGCCGCGCGGTCGAGTTCGGCGACCACATCTACCGCCCGACCCGCTACTCCTTCGAGTTCCAGCTGCTCGTGCGGTCCTGAGGACGACGCCCCCGGCGGCCGGGCGGTCCGGGCGGTCCGGGCGGTCCGGGCGAGGAGACCTCGCGTCCGGACGGAAGGGCCCGCGGGCGCGACCTCATGTTGTCCGGACAAGGTGACCGCGTCGCGGTCCCCGGCCGTGGAGCGACCGTCCCCGTGTTCGATACTGGGGCGTTTGCGTCCGGTGAGCGATCACCGGACGGATGCGCACGACAGACACGACAGAACACGGCAAGAAGGGCACGGCCTCGTGGCACGGTTTCGGACCTGGGCAGGGATCGCATTGGCGGGGGCGCTCTGCGTGTCCCTCGCGGGGTGCAGCAGCACGGGGGGCAAGCGCGCCGAGGACGCCCGCAAGGCCGCGGCGGCCGGGGGGAAGGCGGCGGTGGACACCCCCCGCTGGACCATCGCGATGATCACCCACTCGGGGGACGGCGACACGTTCTGGGACATCGTCCAGAGCGGCGCCGAGCAGGCGGCCGTCAAGGACAACATCAACTTCCTGTACTCCCACGACGACGAGGCCCAGCAGCAGGCGCAGCTCGTCGACGCGGCGGTCGACAAGAAGGTCGACGGCATCATCGTCACGCTCGCCAAGCCCGACGCCCTGAAGGCCGCGGTGGCCCGGGCCGTGAAGGCGGGCATCCCGGTGGTCACGGTGAACTCCGGATCGGCCGAGTCCGAGGCGTTCGGCGCGCTCACCCACATCGGCCAGGACGAGACGATCGCCGGCGAGGCCGTCGGCGAGGAGCTGAACCGGCGCGGGAAGAAGAAGGCGCTGTGCGTCCTGCACGAGCAGGGCAACGTCGGTCACGAGCAGCGCTGCGACGGCGTCGCGTCCACCTTCACCGGCACGCTCTCCGACCTCTACGTCAACGGCACCAGCATGCCCGACGTGCAGTCCGCGATCGAGGCCAAGCTCCAGGCGGACCCTGCCATCGACACCGTCGTCACCCTCGGCGCCCCGTACGCCGACACCGCGGCGAAGGCCCGGCAGGCCGCCGGCAGCGAGGCCGAGATCGACACCTTCGACCTCAACGCCAAGGTCGCCGCCGGCCTCACGGACGGCACCCTGGGCTTCGCCGTCGACCAGCAGCCCTACCTCCAGGGCTACCAGGCCGTCGACCTGCTGTGGCTGTACCGGTACAACGGCGACGTCCTCGGCGGCGGGCAGCCGGTGCTGACCGGCCCGCAGATCATCACCAAGGACCAGGCGGACGAGCTCGCCGAGTACACCGAGCGGGGCACCCGATGAGCGCGCTCACCGACGAAAAGCCGGCAGACGAAAAGCCGGCAGACGAAAAGCCGGCAGACGAAAAGCCGGCAGACGAAAGGCCGGCAGACGAAAGGCCGGCAGACGAGAAGCCCTCTGACGAAAGGATTCTGCAGAGGTCTCCGCTGCGCCGGCTGCTCGCCCGCCCGGAGCTGGGCTCGGTCGTCGGCGCGCTCGCGGTCTTCCTCTTCTTCGCCGTCGCCGCCGACAGCTTCCTGCACGCCGCCAGCCTCGGCACGGTCCTGTACGCGGCCTCCACGATCGGCATCATGGCGGTCCCGGTCGCGCTGCTGATGATCGGCGGCGAGTTCGACCTCTCGGCCGGCGTCCTGGTGACGTCCTCGGCGCTGGTCTCGTCGCTGTTCAGCTACCAGATGACGGCGAACGTCTGGGTGGGCGTCGGGGTGTCGCTGCTGGCGACCCTGGCCATCGGCGCCTTCAACGGCTTCGTCCTCACCCGCACCCGGCTGCCCAGCTTCATCGTGACCCTGGGCACCTTCCTGATGCTGACCGGCATGAACCTCGGGTTCACCAAGCTGATCGACGGCACGGTGTCGACGAAGACCATCGCCGACATGGAGGGCTTCCCCACGGCCCACGACGTCTTCGCCTCGACCCTGACGATCGGCGACGTCAACGTCAAGATCACCATCGTGTGGTGGTTCGCCCTGGTCGCGGTGGCCTCCTGGATCCTGCTGCGCACCCGCGCCGGCAACTGGATCTTCGCGGTGGGCGGCAACAAGGACGCGGCCCGCGCCGTCGGCGTCCCCGTGGACCGGACCCGGATCGGCCTCTACATGGGCGTGGCGTTCGGCGCCTGGGTCTGCGGACAGCACCTGCTGTTCAGCTACGACGTCGTCCAGTCCGGCGAAGGCGTCGGCAACGAGCTGATCTACATCATCGCGGCCGTCATCGGCGGCTGCCTCATCACCGGCGGACACGGCAGCGCGATCGGCTCGGCGGTCGGCGCGCTCCTGTTCGGCATGACGAGCAAGGGCATCGTCTTCGCCGAGTGGAACCCCGACTGGTTCAAGTTCTTCCTCGGAGCGATGCTGCTCCTCGCGACCCTGCTCAACGCCTGGGTCCGCAAGCGCGCGGAGGCCACCAAGTGACGGACACGACGGAACGCGCGGCACTGGTGGAACTGTCCGGCGTCGGCAAGCACTACGGGAACGTACGTGCCCTCGAAGGCGTCTCGCTGGAGGTCCGCCCGGGGGAGATCACCTGTGTCCTCGGCGACAACGGCGCGGGAAAGTCGACCCTGATCAAGATCGTCGCCGGACTGCACCGGCACGACACCGGTGTCCTCCGCCTGGACGGCGAGGAGACCACGCTGTCCTCCCCGCGCGAGGCCCTGGACCGCGGCATCGCCACCGTCCACCAGGACCTGGCGGTCGTCCCGCTGATGCCGGTCTGGCGCAACTTCTTCCTCGGCTCCGAGCCCCGCAGGGGCACGGGCCCCTTCAAGCGCCTGGACGTCGACCTCATGCGCCGCACCACCCGCGCCGAGCTCGCCCGCATGGGCATCGACCTGCGGGACGTGGACCAGCCCATCGGCACCCTCTCGGGCGGCGAACGCCAGTGCGTGGCCATCGCACGGGCGGTGTACTTCGGTGCGAAGGTCCTGGTGCTCGACGAGCCGACGGCGGCGCTGGGCGTCAAGCAGTCGGGCGTGGTCCTGAAGTACGTGGCCGCGGCCCGGGACCGGGGTCTGGGTGTCGTCCTCATCACCCACAACCCCCACCACGCCTACCTGGTCGGGGACAGGTTCGTGCTGCTCAAACGCGGCACGATGGTGGGCAGCCACCCCCGCGACGGGATCACCCTGGAGGAGCTGACGCGGCAGATGGCGGGCGGGAACGAGCTGGACGACCTGCGGCACGAGCTGGAACGCACCCCGCAGGAGCCAGAACCGGAACGCACCCCGCAGGAGCCCGGAGAACCACCCGGCCGCCCCTGACCCGGCCGCGCCCGGCGGCACGGCCGGCGGGCGCGACCGCGAGCCCCCTCACCTCCCCGTTACGCCACCCAGGGGGAGCGTGAGGCAGAATCGGGCCTTGATGAGCACCTACGGCAACTTCACCGCCCCCATCGGCTCCCGCCGCGCGCCGGCGCTCCGCACCGTGGGCACCCGGGAACGCCGCTCGCACCTGACCGCGCCCCGCGTGCCCACGGTCGGCATCGACATCGGCGGCACCAAGGTGATGGCGGGCGTCGTCGACGCCGACGGCAACATCCTGGAGAAGGTCCGCACGGAGACCCCGGACAAGTCCAAGAGCCCCAAGGTCGTCGAGGACACGATCGTCGAGCTGGTCCTGGACCTGTCCGACCGGCACGACGTGCACGCGGTCGGCATCGGCGCGGCCGGCTGGGTCGACGCCGACCGCAACCGCGTCCTGTTCGCCCCCCACCTGTCCTGGCGCAACGAGCCCCTCAGGGACCGCATCTCGGCCCGGCTGTCCGTGCCCGTCCTCGTCGACAACGACGCCAACACCGCCGCCTGGGCGGAGTGGCGCTTCGGCGCCGGCCGGGGCGAGGACCACCTGGTGATGATCACCCTCGGCACCGGCATCGGCGGCGCCATCCTCGAGGACGGCCAGGTCAAGCGCGGCAAGTACGGCGTCGCCGGCGAGTTCGGACACATGCAGGTCGTGCCCGGCGGACACCGCTGCCCGTGCGGCAACCGCGGCTGCTGGGAGCAGTACAGCTCCGGCAACGCCCTGGTCAGGGAGGCCAAGGAGCTGGCCGCCGCCGACTCGCCGGTGGCGTACGGGATCATCGAGCACGTCAAGGGACAGATCGGGGACATCAGCGGCCCGATGATCACCGAGCTCGCCCGTGAGGGCGACGCGATGTGCATCGAGCTGCTCCAGGACATCGGCCAGTGGCTCGGCGTCGGCATCGCCAACCTGGCCGCCGCCCTCGACCCGTCGTGCTTCGTCATCGGCGGCGGTGTCTCGGCCGCCGACGACCTGCTGATCGGGCCGGCCCGCGACGCGTTCAAGCGGCACCTCACCGGCCGCGGCTACCGCCCCGAGGCCCGCATCGTGCGCGCCCAGCTCGGTCCCGAGGCCGGCATGGTCGGCGCCGCCGACCTGGCCCGCCTGGTCGCCCGCCGCTTCCGGCGCGCCAAGCGCCGCCGCGTGGAGCGCTCCGAGCGGTACGAGCGGTTCGCGGAGGCCGCCCGCCGGGCCCGGGACACCGTATGACGGCCTCGCTGCCGCACCAGGCCGCGCCCCCGGAGGAGCAGTTGCGCACCGCCGAGACCCGGGGGCACCAGATCCGCCGCCGGGCGCTCACCCTGCTCATCATCGTGCTGCTCATCGGTGTCCCGGCCGGGTACCTGGTGATCTCCGCCAACCAGAGCCGCGACAGCGGCAAGGACAAGGAGGCGAAGTACTCGGCGACCGGCCTCACCGAGGGCTGGCCGTCGAAGGTCCAGCGCCGCCTGTACCAGGTGCCGGTCCCGCACCCGGCGAACAAGGTCGCCTACTACGAGACGAACAACTGGCGGACCAGCCGTCTCTACGTGCAGTTCCAGACCACGCACGCCGGCCTCGACGCCTTCCTCGCGGAGCTCGGCCTGACGCGGACCGCTCTGGGCAAGGACAAGATCACCATCGGCGAGCGCGACCGGGACGTCACCGGCTGGCGGTTCTCCGGACCCGGCTCCCGCGACGGCGACTACTTCGGCTTCGTCCGCGAGCAGGACGACCCCGATCCGACGCTGGACGTGGTGGTGAACACCGCCAACCCGCTCTACCCCATGGTGTACGTCGTCTCCCGGACGGTCCCCTGACCGCGCGGTCCCCCGCTCGCGCGGTTCCCGAGCCGCGCGGTTCCCGGCCGCGCGGCTGCCCGACCGTACGGCCCCGGCCCGACCGTACGGCCCCGGGCCGGGCGTACGGCCCCGGGCCGGGCGCCGGGGCCGATTGTCAGACCCCGCCCGTAGAGTCGAAGACGACTGATCCGACACCACGGGCGGGAGGTGGACACCGCGTATGCCCAGGAACGACACGACCGCGCGCGACACGACCGCGCGCGCCGCCGGGCAACCGGCCGCCGGGCGCCCGGTCGCCGAGCCGCTCGGCGTGCGGCTCCCCGCCGTCTTCCTGCCCGCGCCCCTCCCGCGCGACGGCCGGATCGCGTTCTGGGACCCGCAGGACGGCCCCCTGCCCACCGCGGTCGGCGCCGACACCACCGAACTCACCGTCGTACGGCGCCATGGATCCGGCGTCCGCCGCCGCCCCGCCCCCGCGCTGTCACTGCCGCTCGCCACGGCGCTGCCGCTCCTGGTGCGCGCCCGCCGCGACCCCGCCGCCCACCCCGCGACCGCCTGCTGGGGCGCGGCCGCCCTGCACGCGCTGCGGCTCACCGCCCGCGGCCGCCTGCTGCCCGGCCTGACCCCCACCGGCCACGACGCCTGGCGGGCGGGCCCGCTCGACCCGGAGGACATCGCGCACCTGCGCGCGATCGCCGCGGCCCTGCCGTACGAAGGACACGCCGTCCCGCTGCCCGGCCCCGGACCGCTGCGCCTGCCCCGGCCCGAGGCACTGATGCGGTCCTTCCTGGACGCCGTCGCGGACACCCTGCCCCGCACCCCCGCCGCGCCGTACGCCTGCGGGAAGCCCTTCGCGGACCGCCGGCCGCAGCGGCTGCCCGGCGCCCACGACTGGGCGGCGGAGGTCGCCGCCGGCATGGACGCGGGCGTACGGATCTCGCTGCGACTGGACCTGTCCGCCCACGACCTGTTCGACGACGGCGAGGGGGCGCGCCGCGCGGGCGCCGCGATCGTCCAGGTGCACAGCCTCGCCGACCCCACCCTCGTCACCGACGCCACGGCCCTGTGGGCGGGCGAGGCGGACGGCGCCTTCGGCCCCCGCGCGCGGGTCGACGCCGCCCTCGCCGTCCGGCGCGCCGCCCGCGTCTGGCCGCCGCTCGCCCGACTCGCCGACCAGGACGCCCCCGACGTCCTCGCCCTGTCCGAGGACGAGCTGGGCGACCTGCTGGGCGTGGCCGCGACCCGCCTGGCTGCCGCCGGGGTCGCCGTGCACTGGCCGAGGGACCTCGCCCAGGACCTCAGCGCCACCGCGGTGGTACGGCCCGCGCCGGGCTCCGCGACCGACGGCACCGGCTTCTTCGAGAGCGAGGAACTGCTCCGGTTCCGCTGGCAGCTGTCGCTCGGCGGCGACCCGCTCAGCGAGGCCGAGATGGACGCGCTCGCCGAGGCCCACCGCCCGGTCGTCCGGCTGCGGGACCGGTGGGTCCTCGTCGACCCCGCCCTCGTCCGCAAGGCCCGCCGACGCGAACTGGGACTGCTGGACCCGGTCGACGCCCTGTCCGTCGCCCTCACCGGCACCGCCGAGGTCGACGGCGAGAGCGTCGAGGCGGTCCCCGTCGGGGCCCTGGCCGTCCTGCGCGACCGCCTCACCGCCGGGGTGCGCCCCGCCGAACCGCCGCCCGGCCTGCACGCCACCCTCCGCGACTACCAGCTCCGGGGACTGGCCTGGCTCGACCTCATGACCTCCCTCGGCCTCGGCGGCTGCCTCGCCGACGACATGGGCCTCGGCAAGACGGTCACCGTCATCGCCCTGCACCTGAAGCGGGCCCGCCCCGAACCCACCCTGGTGGTCTGCCCGGCCTCCCTCCTCGGCAACTGGCAGCGTGAGATCACCCGCTTCGCGCCCGGCGTGCCCGTGCGCCGCTTCCACGCCGCCGACCGCTCCCTGGACGACCTGGGCGGCGGCTTCGTCCTCACCACGTACGGCACCATGCGCTCGGCGGCCCCCACGCTCGCCGGGCGGCCCTGGGGCATGGTCGTCGCGGACGAGGCCCAGCACGTCAAGAACCCGTACTCGGCGACGGCGAAGGCCCTGCGCACCCTCCCGACGCCCGCGCGCGTGGCGCTCACCGGCACCCCCGTCGAGAACAACCTGTCCGAGCTGTGGGCCCTCCTGGACTGGACGACCCCCGGCCTCCTCGGCCCCCTGAAGTCCTTCCGCGCCCGGCACGCCCGCGCGGTGGAGAACGGCGAGGACCAGGAGGCGGTGGAGCGCCTCGCGCGGCTGGTCCGCCCCTTCCTGCTGCGCCGTAGGAAGTCCGACCCCGGCATCGTCCCCGAGCTGCCGCCCAAGACCGAGACGGACCATCCCGTCCCCCTCACCCGGGAACAGGCCGCGCTGTACGAGGCGGTGGTGCGCGAGTCGATGGCCGCGATCGGGACGGCGGGCGGCATCGCCCGGCGCGGCCTGGTCCTCAAGCTCCTGGGCGCCCTCAAGCAGATCTGCGACCACCCGGCCCTCTACCTCAAGGAGGAGACCCCCGCCACCGGCGACGCCCTCGCCGCCCGCTCCGGGAAACTCGCCCTCCTCGACGAACTGCTGGACACCCTGCTCGCCGAGGACGGCTCGGCGCTCGTCTTCACCCAGTACGTCGGCATGGCCCGTCTGATCACCGCCCACCTGGCCGGCCGCGCGGTCCCCGTGGACCTCCTCCACGGCGGCACCCCGGTCCCCGAGCGCGAGCGCATGGTCGACCGCTTCCAGAGCGGCGCGACACCCGTGCTGGTCCTGTCGCTGAAGGCGGCCGGCACCGGCCTCAACCTCACCCGCGCGGGGCATGTCGTCCACTTCGACCGCTGGTGGAACCCGGCCGTGGAGGAACAGGCCACCGACCGCGCCTATCGCATCGGCCAGACCCAGCCCGTCCAGGTCCACCGCCTCATCACCGAGGGCACCGTCGAGGACCGCATCGCCGAGATGCTGGAGTCCAAGCGGGCCCTCGCCGACGCGATCCTCGGCACCGGCGAGGCGGCCCTCACCGAACTGACCGACCGTGAGCTGTCCGACCTGGTCCGGCTGCGGAGGGAGGCGTGATGGAGGAGCGGGACGCCCGCCCGGCCGACGCGGCACGCCGGGCCCTGCGCGCGGCGCGGGAACGGCCGCAGGAGCAGGACCAGGAGCCCGCACCCCGCGGGCCCCGGCCCGGTGACGCCGCCCGTGCCGCGCTGCGGCGTGCGGCGGACACCCCGCGCACGGACACGGACGGCGACAGGCCCGCGAGGGACGCCGACGTTCCCGTCACGGACGCCCCCGCGACGAGCCCGGCGGCAGCCGACGAGCAGGTCCCCCGGCAGCCGCCGACCGGCTCGCGGCCCGGCGACGTCGCGCGCGCGGCGCTGCGGGCGGCCCGCGCACAGGCACGGCAGGGCACGGACGGCCCCGGCGGGGCCGGAGGAACCGGGGAGCCCGAGGGAATCGGGGGGCCGGAGGGGATCGGGGGGCCGGAGGGGATCGGGGGGCCGGAGGGAATCAGGGGGCCCAGGGGGCCGGGGGCCCGGATCGCTCGCCGGTCCTTCCGGACGAGCGCACACGCCACGCCCGCCGTACGCCCCGGCCGGACGCCCGACCCCGTCGCCGACGACCGCGCGCGCCACGTACGGGACTTCCTCGCGGGCGCTTTCCGGATGCCGCCGGAGGAGGGGACCGAGACCGGGGACTTGACCGGCCTTGGGGATCTGACCGGCCTTGGGGACATGAGCGGTCCTGGGGATCTGACCGGCCTTGGGGACATGAGCGGTCCTGGGGATCTGACCGGTCCTGGGGACATGAGCGGTCCTGGGGATCTGACCGGTCCTGGGGACATGAGCGGTCCTGGGGATCTGACCTGTCCTCGGGACATGAGCGGTCCTGGGGACTTGACCGGTCCTGGGGATCTGACCGGTCCCGGGGAGCTGACGGTTTCGGAAGCCCCGGCCGTTCCCGGGGATCTGATCGTTCCGGAACACCCGGCCGTTCCCGGGGACTCGACCGTCCTCCTGGATCCGCCCGGCCGGGAGGAACCGGCCGACCCCGAGCGGGGCGGGCCGTTCGAGC
Organism: Streptomyces sp. NPDC088812; assembly: GCF_044750285.1. Lineage (NCBI taxonomy): Bacteria > Bacillati > Actinomycetota > Actinomycetes > Kitasatosporales > Streptomycetaceae > Streptomyces > Streptomyces sp. NPDC088812. The sequence continues at coordinate 63,040 of NZ_JBIVJP010000018.1, forward strand.
CGCTCGCTCCTCACCGGGGGGCTTCACCCCCGCCGGCCGGCGACCCCCTTCCCGCACCGCCGACCGCTCCCGAAGCCGGCTTCCCACGCGACCCCGCGCCCCGACGCGAGTCCGAAAGCCCACGCGAACCCCGACGTCAACCCCGACCCGAAGCCGCCTCCGCATACACATCCGTGTCCACGTCTGTGGCCGCAGCCCAACCGTCCGGAATCCCCTCCCGCACGCCCCGTTCCATGGCCGCGCCCTCGCGGGACGGCGACCACCGGCGTACCTTCCCCGCCTTCCCGGCCCGGACGACCGGCGCGGACGGCGGCTTCGCCGAGACGTGGTGGGGCGACGCCTGGGTCACCGCGCTGGAGGAGGGCGCCCTGGACGCGGAGCGCCTCGCACGCGGCCGGCGTTACGCCGAGCGGGGGAACGTCGACGCCATCACGGTCACCCCCGGCCTCGCCCTCGCCTACGTACAGGGCAGCCGCCCCCGTCCGTACCGGGTGCAGGTGCGGCTGCGCACCCTGGGCGACGACGACTGGGAGCGCTTCCTCGACGCCGCCGTCGAGCGCCCCGGGCACATCGCCGCGCTGCTCGACAAGGAGATGCCCGCGTCGCTCGCCGCGTGCGGGGTGCCGCTGCTTCCCGGCCCCGGCGACCTGGAGCCGCACTGTAGCTGCCCCGACCGCGGTCACCCCTGCAAGCACGCCGCCGCCCTCTGCTACCAGACCGCGCGTCTGCTGGACGCCGACCCGTTCGTGCTGCTCCTGCTGCGCGGGCGCGGCGAGCGCGAACTCCTCGACGCGCTGTCCCGCCGCAACGCGGCCCGCGCCGCCCGCGCCGCCCAGGAACGGGAGCCGGAGCCCCTGCCCGGCGTCCGCGCCACGGAGGCCCTCGCCGTGGCGCGGACGCTCCCGCCCCTGCCGGCCCCGCTGCCCGCGCCCCCGCATCCCGGCCAGCCCCCGGCCTACCCCGCCGTCCCGGACGGTCCCGACTCCTTCGCGCTGGACCAGCTCGCCACCGACGCGGCCGCCCGCGCCCACGCCCTGCTGACCACCGGCCAGGACGCGACCGGTGAACTGTCCCTCTGGCAGGACGCCGTCCGCATCGCCGCGTCCCGGCCGGGCTCGGGCCTGACGGCCACCACCCGAGCCCTCTACTCCTCCCTGGCGTCGGCCGCCGGCCGTACCCCGGCCGAGCTGGCGCGCGCGGTCGCCGCCTGGCACCAGGGCGGCCCGGACGGGCTCGCCGTCCTGGAGGAGCCCTGGGACCCGCCGGCCGGACGCTTCGACCGGGCCCGTCCCCTCCTCCTCGCCGCCGACTGGCCCGCCTTCCGCCCCTGGCGCAACCACCTCACCCATCCCCGCGGTCACGTCCAGCTCCGCCTGGGCCGCGACGGGCTGTGGTACGCCTACGAGTCGGAGCCGGGCCACGACGACTGGTGGCCGCGCGGCACACCCGATCCCGACCCGGTGGGCGCCCTGACCGGCCTCGGAGGCCCCGGCGACACCCTCTGACAGTGATCATGTGACTGGTGGTTCTGCTGATGAGCCTGACTCGCCCTCTGACTGACGTCGTTGACTGTCCTGTTTGGGATTGATCATGAGCGCCGGGGTGCAGCCCGCCGCGCGCAGGGTCAGGGCGGCGGACCAGCTGACGGGTTCGCCGCCGACGATGACCGCGCGTTCGCCGACGGGCCGGTGGTGCAGGCGGACGAGGCTCAGGAGCTGGCCTGTGTGTAGACGCCGTGGGGGCGGTCGCCGGGGATGCGGCGTGCGGCGCGCGGACGTTCGCGGGCGCCGGTGGCCAGGACGAGGGCGCGGGGCCGGATCCGGTAACGGCCTTCGGGGCTGGTGACATCGACGGTCATGTCCTCGACGGTCATGTCCTCGACGGTGGTGTCCTCGACGGTGGTGTCGTCGGCCCAGCCGGTGACCATGGCGCGGGTGCGGATCTCGGCGCCGGCCTCGGCGGCCCGGCGGACGAGGTGGCGGGCGTAGGCGGGGCCGGACAGGACGCGGCGCAGATCGCGCAGCCCGTAACCGGTGTGGCCGCTGTGGCGGGGGACGCCGCCGGCGTGCTCCTCCCGGTCGACGACCAGGACGTGTCCGGCGGCCCGGCGCCGCAGTTCGGCGGCGGCGGTCAGGCCGGCGGGCCCGCCGCCGATGACGAGGACGTCGGGCGTGACGAGGACGTCGGGCGTGACGAGGACGTCGGGTGTGACGAGGTGCGGCTGGTGGGTCATCGGGCGTCCTTGTCCTGGCTGTGGCAGCCGTCGTGGGCGTGGTGCTTCTCGCGCAGGGCGGCGACCGCCGCGCCGCAGAAGGCCCCCTGGCAGCGGCCGTTCATGGCGCGGGTGCGGCGGCGCAGGCCGTCGAGGCTGCGGGCCGGGACGGGGGCGTGGCAGGCGTCGCGGATCTCGCCCTCGGTGACGCGCTCGCAGAAGCAGACGACCGTTCCGTAGGCGGGGTCGCGGGCGATGAGGCCGGCATCCTGGTGCGGGCGCCGGGTGGCCTCGCCGAGGTTGGGCATCCGCGGCGGGGCGGGGAGCGTGTCGCGGGGTTCGAGGGGCAGCCCCGCCTCCTCCAGGAGGCCGCGGCAGTGCTCGGCGATGGCCATACCGGCGCTCAGCCCGGTGGAGCGGATGCCGCCGACGAGGAGGTAGCGCTGTCCGGGCGTGGCCTCGATCAGGTAGTCGGGGTGGTCGACGGCCGCCCGCAGCCCCGCGTAGCAGGCGGTGACCTCCTCGGCCGTCAGGTGCGGCATCAGGCGCTCCCCCATGGTGAGGAGGAAGCCGAGACCGTCCTCGGAGGTGGCCGTGTCCGACCGGTCCTCGAGGTCCTCGGCGGTCGGGCCCAGCATGACGTTGCCGTAGATGGTGGGGGAGATGAGCACGCCCTTGCCGCGGGAGGTGGGCACCGGCAGGACGATCCGGTTCACCAGGGGGCGGGCGAGCTTGTCGAACACGAGCAGCTCGCCGCGTCGGGGGGTGACGGTGAAGCGGTCGTGGCCGAAGAGCCGGTCGACGCGGTCGGCGCCCAGTCCCGCGGCGTTGACGACCGACCGGGCGCGGACCTCGCCGGCCGAGGTGTGCAGCGTGGTCGTCTCCTCGTCCCGGCCGACGCCGGTGACGGCGTGGTCGAGGAGGAGGGTGGTGCCCCGCTGCCGGGCGTCGGTGGCCAGGGCGAGCGTGGTCGTCCAGGTGCAGACGATGGACTCGTCGGGGACGGTCAGCCCGCCGAGGGCGCCCTCGCCGAGGGAGGGCAGCACCCGGCGGATCTCCTCGGCGTCGACGATCCGGCAGTGCGTGTAGCCGTTGGCCTCGGCCTTCGCCCGGAGGCCGGGCAGCGCGTCGAGTTCCTCGTCGTTCCACGCCACGAGGACGGCGCCGGTGCGCTCGACGGGGATGCCGGTGGCCTTCGCGTAGGCGCTGAGCGCGTGGTGTCCGCGGGCGACAGTCGTGATTCGAGTGTGCCGGGCACGGCGTCGAAGCCGGTGTGCAGGATCGCGGTGTTGGCCTTGCTGGTGCCGTCGCCCACGTCGTCCCGTGCCTCGATCAGGGCGACGGAGACGTGGTGGCCGGAGAGTTCGCGGGCGATGGCGGCGCCGACGACGCCCGCGCCGATCACGGCGACGTCGAAGACGTCACCTCGGGGCGGTGGGGTGCGGTGGTCATGCGCGTTCTCCCTCGGCGGCGCTCGCCGTGGCGGCCTGCGCCCATGCGGTGCGGAACTCCGCGGCCCGGTCGGCGGACCAGCGGGGGTGGTGGACGGTGGCCGGCTGCCAGTCGCCGACGGCCTCTTCGAGCGTGAGGGCGGGATCGAGGGCGCAGCGGGCGAGGGCGGCCGCGCCCAAGGGGGTGGCGTGGGCGTGGGGGTAGACGTCGACGGGGACCTGCGCGATGTCGGCCTGGGCCTGCATCAGGGCGGCCGACCGGGTCAGGCCGCCGTCCGCGCGCAGCCGGGTCGGCGGGTGGCCGAGATCGGCCGCCACCCGGGCGCACAGTTCCGCGATCTGCGCGGCGATGCCCTGGAGCACGGCGAGCACGAGGTGTTCGCGACGGGTGGACAGGGTCAGGCCGGTGAAGGAGGCGGTGGCCCCGGGCGCCCACCAGGGGGCGGCGAGACCGGCGAAGGCCGGCACGCACAGGACGCCCTCGGCGTCCGCCGCGGCCGCCGCGTCGAGCCCGGTGGCCGACCCCACGAGGCCGAGGTCCTGGAGCCAGCGCACCGCGGACGCGACCGTGTAGACCTGCCCGTCGACGCAGTACGGGGTCTCCCCGGCCGCCCGCCAGGCCACCGAGGTGGTCAGGCCGGCGCTGGAGCGCACGGGGTCGGGGCCGGTGTTCGCCAGCAGGAACGCCCCCGTGCCGTAGGTGCACTTCGCCGTCCCGGGCGTCAGACAGCCCTCCGCGACCAGGGCGGCCTGCTGGTCCACGATCAGCCCGGCCACCGGCACCTCGGGACCGAAGGCGCGAGTGGTGCCGACGATCTCGTCGCAGGCGGCGATGCGCGGTAACGGTTCGCCCTCCAGGCCGAACAGAGCGAGGAGTTCGTCGTCCCAGGCGACCTTGTCCAGGTCGAGGAGGAGTGAACGGCTCGCGGTGGAGGCGTCGGTGACGAACTGTCCCGTCAGGTGGTGGACGAGCCAGGTGTCGGTGGTCGTCACCACGCCGTCCCGGGTGAGATGGCGGCGCAGCCAGGCCATCTTGGGGGCGGAGAAGTAGGGGTCGAGGACCAGCCCGGTGCGGGCCGCGCACCGCTCACGGTGTTCGGCCAGCTCGGCACAGACGCTCTCGGCGCGCCGGTCCTGCCACACCAACGCCGTCGACAGCGGTGCTCCGGTGGTCCGGTCCCAGGCCAGCACCGTCTCGCCCTGGTTGGCCAGGGCCACGGCGGCGACCGGCCGGCCGGCCTCGCGCACCGCGCGGCGTCCGGCGTCGAGCACCGAGTCGAGCAGTGCCCGCGGGTCCTGTTCCACTCCGCCGCCGCTGAGGTAGGCCGGGCGGAGCGGCTCCTCGGCGAGGGCGACGATGCCGTCCTCGGCGTCGACGACGACGGCCTTGGTGCCGGAGGTGCCCTGGTCGATGGCGAGGATCGCGGTCATCGGGCGGTCCCTTCTGCGGTGGGGTCGGCGGGGCTTGGGACCGGTTGTATCAGCGGTGTCCAGTGCGGGGTCGAGGGGAGGTACCGCCCGACGGCGCCGGCCGGGTCCGCCGAAGAGCGCCGTCACCCTGTCCGGGCTGTCGAACGGCACACGGCCCCGCCGGGACGATTTTCGGCCAACACTCGTGCATCGCCGAAGAGGCGCCGGGGGCGGGCTGTCGCGGGTGCCGGTTGATCAATAATCTTGGCCGGTACATCCGTTATCGCTGAGGGAGCTCCATGGCCACCGCGCAGCAGCAGGTCCCCGACATCCTCTCGCCCGAGTTCGCCGCGGACCCCTACCAGGCCTACCGCGTGATGCGCGACAGCGCCCCGCTGTTCTGGCACGAGGCGACCCAGAGTTACGTCATCTCGCGCTACGAGGACGTGGAGCGCGTCTTCAAGGACAGGGAAGGCGAGTTCACCACCGAGAACTACAACTGGCAGCTCGAGCCCGTCCACGGCAGGACGATCCTCCAGCTCAGCGGGCGGGAGCACGCGGTGAGGCGTGCGCTCGTCGCCCCCGCCTTCCGCGGCAGCGACCTTCAGGAGAAGTTCCTGCCCGTGATCGAGCGCAACTCCCGTGAGCTGATCGACGGTTTCCGGCACACCGGCTCCGCCGACCTGGTGACCGACTACGCGACCCGCTTCCCGGTCAACGTGATCGCGGACATGCTGGGCCTGGACAAGGCCGATCACGCACGGTTCCACCGCTGGTACACGTCGGTCATCGCCTTCCTCGGCAACCTCTCGGGCGACCCCGAGGTCGCCGCGGCGGGGGAGCGGACCCGGGCGGAGTTCGCCGAGTACATGATCCCGATCATCCGGGCGCGCCGCGAGGCCCCCGGCGACGACCTGCTGTCCGCGCTGTGCGCCGCCGAGGTCGACGGCGTGCGGATGAGCGACGAGGACATCAAGGCCTTCTGCAGCCTGCTGCTCGCCGCGGGCGGCGAGACGACGGACAAGGCGATCGCCGGCATCTTCGCCAACCTCCTCCAGCACCCCGAGCAGCTGGCGGCCGTCCGTGAGGACCGCAGCCTGATCGCCCGCGCCTTCGCCGAGACGCTGCGGTTCACGCCTCCCGTGCACATGATCATGCGGCAGTCGGCCACCGAGGTCACGCTCAGCAGCGGTGTCGTCCCGGCCGGTGCCACCGTCACCTGCCTGATCGGGGCCGCGAACCGGGACGAGGGCCGCTACCGGGAGCCGGACCGGTTCGACATCTTCCGCGACGACCTGACCACCACCACCGCCTTCTCGGCGGCCGCCGATCACCTTGCCTTCGCGCTCGGCCGGCACTTCTGCGTCGGCGCCCTGCTCGCGAAGGCCGAGGTCGAGATCGGCGTCGGCCAGCTCCTCGACGCCATGCCCGACATACGCCTCGCCGACGACGCCGACCTCGTGGAACAGGGCGTCTTCACACGGGGCCCGCAGGCCGTGCCGGTGCGGTTCACCCCCGCCGGGAACTGATCCCCCGTCTGGCGTCCCACGCCCCGCCGTCGCCCGGCCCCTCGGGGCGCGCCCCGCCGTCGCCCGCACCGCCGACCCGTGCTCCGCCGTCGCCCGGACCGCCGTTCCGCGCCCCGCCGTCGCCCGGACCGCCGACGCGTGCTCCGCCGTCGCGCGGACCGCCGTTCCGCGCCCTGCCGTCGCGCGGACCGCCGACCCGCGCTCCGCCGTCGCGCGCGGGGACCGCTGCCCCGCCCCCGCCGTCCCGCGCCCCGAGGGGCCGGGCGGCAGGCACGAGCGGCCGGTGGACGGCAGGGCGGCAGGACGGCCGACGGACGGCACGGATGCCGCACCCCGGCAACGCCCCGCCCCGGGGAGACCGTCCGCCCCGGGCGGGGCGCTACTGCACCACCGGGGTGAACTCCACCGGCAGCGCGCTCAGGCCGCGCATCCAGATGGACGGGCGCCAGGTCAGTTCCTCCGGTTCCACGGCGAGGACCAGGTCGGGCAGGCGCTCCAGCAGGTTCTCGACCGCCGTACGGGCCATGACGTCGGCCAGCAGCGGGGCGGGATAGGGGCACCGGTGCTCCCCGTTGCTGAACGACAGGTGCGCGGCGTTCTCCGCCCCGACGTAGGACTCGGGCCAGATCTGCGGATCGGTGTTGGCCGCGGCGAGCCCCAGGACTACGCAGTCACCCGCCCGGATCCGCCGGCCGCCGAGCTGGGTGTCGCGCACGGCCCAGCGGCCGATGAAGTTCTGCGTCGGGGTGTCGAGCCAGAGCACCTCGTTCAGCGCCTCGCCCACACTGAGCCGGCCGCCCGACACGCTCAGGGCGAACCGCTCGTCGGTGAGCAGCAACCGCAGTGTGTTGCAGATCCAGTTGGCGGTCGGCTGCTGGGCCGCGGCGATGATGGTGATCAGGTCCTGGACGACCTCCTCGTCGGTCAGCCCGGCCGGATGCAGCAGCATGCGCGAGGTGACGTCCGGACCCGGCCGCTCCCGCTTCTCCTTCACCAGCTGCTGGATCCGCTCGGCCACCCGCATGTACGCGGCCACCGGGTCCTGACCCTCGTTCGCGTCGAGGGAGATCTGCAGATCCTCCACGAGCCGCTGGGTGTCCTCACCCGTGTGCGGCATCCCGCACATCTGGACGACGGCACGCATCGGCAGCGCGTGCGCGTACGCGCTCATCAGCTCGGCCTGACCGCTCCCCGCGAACGACGCGATGAGCTGGTCGGCGATCTGCCGGCACTCCCGCGCCAGCTCGAACTGGTCGACGCCCTCCAGGGCGTCCGTGATCACCTCGGACCGCCGCCGGTGCTCGTCGCCCTCGGTGAACAGCACCGAGGGCTGGTACCCGACGAACGGCAGCAGCGGCCAGTCCGCGGGGATGTTCTCCCACTGGTTCCAGCGCCGCGAGTCGCGTGCGAACAGCTCGTCGTGGCTCGTCACGTAGCTGACCTCGGAGTAGCCGAGCACCAGCCAGGCGGGGATGTCCCCGTCGAGCAGCACAGGCGCGACGGCACCGTGCTCCCGCCGCAGGGCCCGGTAGAGCCGCGAGGGATCCTGCTGGTACTCCAGGCCGGCCAGGGGCACCGCGCCGCCCGCGTGGGCGGGGCAGCCCGGGGGGGCGGCGTGCGGGGGAAGGGGTCCGGTGTCGGTCACGGTGTCTTCTCCTGGGCCATGGCCATTTCGTAGAGGTGGTCCACGAGGGTGATCAGCACGTCCTTGCCCGACGACCTGACCCGGGCGTCGCAGTCGATCAGCGGCACGTGCGCGGGCAGGGCGAGCGCCTGGCGGATCTCGTCGAGGGAGTACCGGTTCGGTTCGTCGTCGAACCGGTTGACGGCCACCACGAACGGCGTCTTGTGGTGTTCCAGCCGGTCGATCGCGTACCAGGAGTCGTCCATGCGGCGCGTGTCGACGAGGACGACCGCGCCGAGCGTGCCGGAGAAGAGCCGGTCCCACAGGAACCAGAAGCGCTCCTGGCCCGGAGCGCCGAACAGGTACAGGATCATGCTCTCGTTGAGGCTGATGCGACCGAAGTCGAACGCCACCGTCGTGGTGGTCTTCGCCGCCACCTTGTTCGTCTCGTCGATGCCGACACCCGCCTGCGTCATCACCTCCTCGGTGTTGAGCGGACGGATCTCGCTGACCGAGCGGACCAGCGTCGTCTTGCCGACCCCGAAGCCGCCCACGACGACGATCTTCAGGCCTGTCTCGGCGGCATCGGACAGCGGTGTGCGCACGGAAGGCAGCTCAGAGGTTGCGGAGCCCATGGAGCACCTCCTTGAGGAAGGCGGAATCGGGGAGTGAGGAGGTGGCGGACCGTGCCGGGGGCGGTTGGCGGACGGTGATCCGGCTCATGGCGAGCAGGTCGCCGAGCAGGATGCGCACCACCGTGATCGGCAGCTTCAGCTCCGCGGCGATCTCGACGACGGCCGTCGGGTGCCGGCACAGTTCCAGGATCCGCACATGCTCCGACTGCATCCCGGCGGTGGGCCGGCACTCGCTGACCACCAGGGTCACCAGGTCGAACGCGTCGTCCGCACGGCTGCGCCCGCCGGTGACCGTATAGAGCCGGTCGGGATCACCGGTGTCCACGGGCCGGCGTATCACGACGATGCGCTCCCCTGCGCGCTCTCGCGGGGTTCGGCCCGCAGGTGCTCGCCGAGCTGCTCGACGAGCTCGGTCATCTGGTGGCCCACCACGCCGGGGTCGGCGTCCTCCTCGGCGAGGACCGCCAGGTGCGCGCCTTCACCCGCCTGCACGATGAAGAGCTGACCACCGTGGAACTCGGTCATGGAGTGCCGCACACCACCGCTCCCGTCACCGAACTCGACGGACGCCCCCTGGGCGAGGGACTGCATGCCCGAGCAGATGGCTGCCAACTGGTCGGCCTGGTCGAGCGCCAGGTGCTCGGTCCAGCACAGCTTCAGGCCGTCCCGGGACAGGACCAGCACGTGCCGAGTGCCGGGGGTGCGCTCCAGAAGGCCCTGCAGAAGCCAGGTGAGGCTGTTGTCGGTGGTCTGCATGGTAGGTGTTGGGACGGCGGTGTCCTGAGACGCCGGTTGCCGGCCCGTTCCTCCAATCTCACGAGCTTGAGCGGGAAATGAGGGCGCCATGGCTCTGACGCCGGAGAGGAAGGACGTGATGCTACTGGCCGGTCAGCGGCCCGGATCCAGGCTCGTCCACGGGACCGTCGGCGCCGCCGGCCGCGGTGCGCCCGCTGTGGAAGGCCCCGAACCGCGAGCCGGCGTCACGCCCCGCCGGACGTGTCCGTCCCGGCGCGTCGCCGGACCCGGCGGAATCGGCCGTCGCCCTGCGCTGGTCACGTTCACGCTCGGCCTCGGCCATCGTACGGCCGGGGGCCCGGACGGGAAGACCGTTCGGCGTGGCCGCCACGGGGCCGCGGGGAGCCGCCTGGGCGGAGGCTTCCGCCGGGGCGGCGGGCCGGACCGCGGGAGCCGGCCGCGCGGCCGGGCCGGGCAGTTCGGCGGCCGTGGGGCGCGAGCCCGTCGTGGGGCGCGAGCCCGCCAGGGGCCGCGAGGCCGGCTCCCGCGGTCCGGGGACGGCGTCCGCGACGGCGGCGGGACGGCCCGCCGTCTCCCGCGGTGCGGCGTCGCTCCGCTGCGCGAGCAGGTTCAGGGGCAGCAGCACGACGACGCCGGTGCCCCCGCGCGACGACGGCCGGTAGTTGACGCTGATGCCGTACTTGAGGGCCAGCCGCCCGACCACGGCCAGACCGAGCCGTGTGCCCTGGAGCGAGGCGAGGTCCGTCACGCGGCCCGCCACGGCCTCCTCGGCGCGTCGCATCGCCGCGTCCGCCATCTTCAGGCCGCTGTCCTCGATCGTGACGATCAGCCCGGCGCTGTGCTCCTCCACGTAGATGTGGACCTCGTCGATCGGCGGCGAGAAGTTGGCGGCGTTGTCCGCCAGCTCGGCGAGCAGGTGCATGACGCCTTCGGCGGCGAAACCGGAGACGGCGGCGTTCGAGGAACAGTGCAGCCGTACCCGCTGGTACGCCGCGATCCGGCCGGCCGCACCGCGCAGGATGCTCTCCATCACGATCGGCTTGTTCCAGGCGCGGCTGGACCGACCGCCCATCAGCAGCGCCAGCCGGTCGGTCATCAGACCCAGCTGGGACGTGCTGTGATCCAGCTTCAGCAGGTCGCCGAAGACCTCCTCGCCGTGCCGCTCCTGCATCTCCCGCAGGTCGGCGAGCATGCTCACGGTCTTGGCCTGGACACGGCTGAGGGCCTTCGCGGAGGCGGCCTGCGCGGCGGCGGCCCGGCGCTCGCTGTGGGCGAGTTCCCGGATGAACGTTTCGGTGGGCGTCCGCAGCACGGAGGACGGGGGCCATTCCAGCCTGGCGAGCACGGTGTCGGCCGAGCTGCCCTCCCGCAGCTGCTCGACCGCCACGGGCACCACCTTCTGACCCACCCGGTCCATCTCCGCGGTGATGTCGTCCAGTTCCTGCCGGGCGCGTTGCCGTTCGGTGTCGGAGGCGATGGCGTACCCCACCGCCTGCTCCATCGCGGAGGCGAAGGCCTGGACGACCTGCAGCAGCCGCGGATCGGCGGGCGGCGTCACCTTCGCCAGGGCCTCACGCGCCCCCTCGCCCTCCCCCAGCCGGTCCAGGAGCGCGGGCAGGGTGACGTTCACCAGGTGCGCCGACTCCGCCGACTGCTGCGCCGACTGGGCGCTCATCCGGGCGACTTCGGCTTCCCTCGTGGCGGCGGACCGGCGGGTCCGCCTGATCAGCACGGCGCAGACGACGACGGTGACCGCCACGCAGACCCAGGCGACCAGAGCGGCGACCACCGTCCAGGTGCGGGCGGCGGCGGGGGCCGCCGCCATCGCCGCGCCCGCGGCCGCGCCACCCACCAGCAGCACGGTCACGGGTACGGCCGACGAGGCCCGGGGCACTTCGGCCGACCGACGCTGGCTGGGAGATGCAGGCACAGACATTCCGCGGTTCCTCGGTCCTCGAGAGCAGGAAGAACGGGTCGACCGACACACGACGGCCGCAGGCCCGGAAGGAAAGCGGAAGACGCGCTTCTCCGATCCGGGTACCGGGTCATGCTAGTCATGCCGCCGACGGTGGTGATCGCACGGGCCGCGTGGCCCGGCCGGGAGAGCCTCCGATGTGAAGTCGACGGCTGGACAAGGCGACACAGTACGGACGCAAGGGCGCATTCCCGCCGAAGTCGAGGGCTCGCAGGGGTGTTTTCCGGCCGTCACCGTCCAGAAACCGTCCTCCGTACGGCAGTACGAACATGAAAGTCCGTCAGTTTCCGGTCGGCGCGGCCGTTTTCGCGCCCGTCGAGACGGCGAGGGCGCGCGAGGAAATCACAAGTCCCCCACACAATCCCCTTCGCCGGCGCCGGCCGGGCGCCATCGCGTACGCGGGCTTGGGCCGCGTGCCGGTGGAGGGGTGCGGTAAGGCAGCCGCGCTCCGTGTGTGCCGTCGACTCTGCCCTGGCGGGGGGACGCCTGCGCCAGCGGGTCGGGGGAGTCGGTATGGCCTATCCGGTGGACGAGTGAAGCGGCAGCCCGGGGACGATGTCAGTGCCCTGTGCAAGCCTGTCAGGCCGACGGTTGGCCTCGATGTTTCATGACGGTCCGCCGACGGAGTCGGTGGACCGTTTTCGCGTGCTGGGCTGAGAGTGGTCAGGCCGGTGGCCCGAGTGTCGCCTCGGGTGGTCGCCGGGTTCCACTGCTCCGGTCGGTGGTGCAGGTGTCGGGGCGGGGCATCTGCTGGTCAGCCGGGGCTGGAGTTCGTTGCCAGGGGCTGGCCGGGTCGCAGAAGCAGACCGGGACTCCACCGTAGGTCCAGGTGATTCTGAATGAAGTTCCTCAGCTCAGGGTTCTGGCCGATCTTCCCCGGGCTTGGGGCGGGGCCGGCGGGCATCGGCGCGGGCCTGGGCGGCGTAGGGCCGGTAGGCCCAGGGGAAGGTGTCCCTGCGCAGCGGCATGCCGTTGCGGCGTATCTCGCGGCTGATGGTGGAGGGGCTGCGGCCGAGCTCGGCCGCGATCTGCCGGACGGATGCCTTCTCCCGCGGCCGGTCGGCGATGTGGATACGGTCCGCTTCCCGCAGATACCTCGACGGGCCCTCGGGCGCTGTCACGGCACGGACCGGCGGTGCGGCCTTGTCCTTGGCCGAGGCGGCCCGGCCGTTACGCCACCGTTTGGCCGTCCGGTAGTTGATCCCGACGCGTGCCGTGGGACGACGAAGCCGCACCGGAGCGCTCCGGTGCGGCTTCGTCGTGAGATCGGCTGCGCCGGCGCGCACGAGGCGGTCGGCGTCCGTCGCCCTTGAGAGGCCGGCCGGCCCACGAACCCGCTGTCAAGCCGCGCCCGGCCGGACCGGCGACGCGGGTTCGCGGAAGGCGCTCCGCAGCCCGTCTCGGCCTCGCTTCGACGCGAGGCAGTCCGGCCCCGCACCCGCCGTTTCCTCCGCTGCACTTCGCTGCACTTACGTACACAGGCGGTTCTCGCCTGCGCCACACCCCCATGAGCACACCGCGCCGGCAAGAACCCGGCCGGCCGGAGATCTCTCATTGCCGTGCAGACGCGTCAGCGCCCGCCGGCGCACGGGGCGCCGGGTGACCCGCCCTGCCGCGCCGTGCCACGAGCCGGGCGTGGCGGCGGCCCGCGGCGGTGTACCACTGCACGGCGACAACCGACGCGAGCATGAGTTCGACGGCGTCCCCGCCGTAGTACATGATCTGCGCGCCGACGCGCAGATCAGCCACAGCGAAGTCGGTATCCGGCGGGCCCGCCGCGTACAGGCTCCTGGCCAGGACCGCGTGGGCCGTGCCAGTGAACAGCAGCGTCACAGCACGCAGCTGCGGGCTCCGGCGGCGGCGCACCGGGTCGAGTTGGCAGACCGCGAAGCCGAACAGCAGCCCCCCGGCCAGCATGTGCAGATGGATGACGCCGCTCAGCGCGGGGCGATGATGCGTGGCTGCCATCAGACCGGTCCGGTACAGCGCCCACGGGCCGGTGACCTCCACCACGGCGGCCACCGGCGGCAGCAACAGCCGTCCGACGACTGCCGAATGGGTCACGCTCAGCAGGCGCCGCCGGACGCGGCCGGGGGGCAGGACACGCAGCGCCAGGGTGAGCGGGCGGGCGACGACGAACAGAGCGGGAGCGGCCATGCCGGCGAACACGTGCCGCAGCGCGTGAACGCTGAACGGCTCACCCGGCAGCGGGCCGCACAGTCCCCAGGCCAGCACCGCGGCACCGGCGGCGAAGGCGCAGTCCCGGAGCCACGGCCAGGTGTCGCCGCGGCGCCGCAGACGGGTGGTGGACAGCGCGTACGCCGCCCAGACCACCACGCAGGCGGTGAGCGCCACGGGACCGAGGGGCGGAGCGGAATCCGCTGTCATGGTGTGCGCCGTCCGCGCCGGGCGGCTCGGAAGGCGAGGCAGAGGCCGAAGAGGAGCAGGGTGAGGCCCGCGAGGTTCCACACCCAGTCGTACGGGGTCACGTCGACGCCGTAGCGGATTTGGTGCAGCCGCAGCAGTTTGTGGTCGACGATCCCGTCGAAGAGCTGGAAGCCGCCGAGGCCGGTGAGGAAGCCGGCCCACGCGTGGGCGGGCACCAGCGCACGGCGGCGTTGCAGATCGGCGAAGAGGAAGAAGCCGGCGACCAGCGCCAGCAGTTCCGCGGTGTGCAGCAGACCGTCCGACAACAGCCCCGCACCGGAGGTGGAGCGGTCGTAGAAGTGGTGCCAGTGCAGGATCTGGTGGAAGACGATCTCGTCCACGGCGGCCATGACAGCGGCACCCGACAGGGCACCCACGAGCATCGACCGCCGCGGCTCGCGCTGCTCCGCGCCCGCACCCTGGTCAGCCATGTCCGCCATCGACGTCGGTCGGCTCAGCCGTTGCCCATGGCCTTGCGGACGGCGTCCTTGGTGCGGTCCACGAGGGCGGCGACGGGGCCGAGGGCCACGTTGGCGGCGCCGGACTCGACGCCGGGGTGGGGGCGGGTCGGGGCCATGGCCTCGGCGGCCTTGACGGCCTTGGCCATGGCGGCGAGGTTGGTGACGTCCGTGCTGCGGCGGATGTGGGTGAACTCGTAGCGCTCCTCGGCGCGGGCGTGTTCCTGGACCTCGGTACGCAGCTTCATCAGCCGCGGCATGAACCCTGGGTCGTCGGTGTCCATCTCGTCCAGGGCGGCGAGGGTGTCCTTGGCCGCCCGTTCCTCGGCGAGGCGGTCCTCGACGACCTGCTCACCGCCCGGCAGCGCCCGCCGGGCGAACGGGTGGACGACCTCCTCCTCGGCCGTCTCGTGCACGGCCAGCAGCCGCACCAGACGCCGGAAGGCGTCCCGCCGCTCCTCGCCCTCGCTCTGCTCGACCTCGTCGAAGAGGTTGCGGATGTCGCCGTGCTGGCGCATCAGGAGTGCGACGACGTCGATGTCCTTGGCCCGGTCGTCGCCGGCCTGGGGTGTGCGCAGTTCGGACATGACCGGCCGCCTCACTTCTCGCGCATCGCGGGATCGGGGTGCTCGCCCTCGGACTGCACGCGGTACTCCCGGCCGAACATCTCGTCGTGCTCCGCCATGACCCGCTCGCTGGGCGGCTCCTCGCCCCCGTGGATCCGCTCCTGCATCTTCTCGAACCGCTCGTGGGCCTCCCGCACATAGCCCGCGCCCAGCGTGGTCAGGTCCATCTGCGTGTCCAGCAGCTCGCGCAGGTAGCCCTTGTTCGGCTCGAAGGTGAGCACGTTGGGCAGCTCCGGCGCCAGGACCTCCTGCGGCTCGCGGCCGTCGTGACGGCGCATCAGGTCGCACGCGCTGTGCAGGTGCTCCAGCTCCATGTTCAGGTGCAGCTCCCAGATCGCCTTGACCTTCGGGTCGCTCTCCTGCTCCATGAAGGAGTAGTAGAGGTAGCACTCGTTGTACTCGTGGTTGACCAACTGCTCCCACCACGTCTCACCCGGGTCGACCAGCGACTCGTAGTGGGTGACGTGCTCCTCCTCGATGAGCCCGATCTCCTGGTACAGCTGGCGGGCGATCGGCTCCATGTAGGTGGGGCCGGTGTTCATGTAGAAGTTCATCGTCTGCTGCTCCGCCGACATGATCGTCAGCGCGTGCAGCTTCGACAGCGGGTTCGTCTCGTCCTTGGCGTACGGATCGCGGACGTTGTCGACCGGGTCGCGGTGGTGGAACCTCGTGGGCCGACCCGGCATGACCTCGGTGAGATTGTCGACGATCGACTCCGCCTTGCGGTGCTCGATCATCTCGTACAGGTTGGCGTACCGGTACAGGTGGTCGAAGTCCTCCAGCACACCGAACTGGTACGCCTGCTTCAGATACGGATCCGGCTCCATCCGCGCCACCCAGGCCGTCAGGTCCACCGCGACCTGCTCGTAGGCGATGGTCGTCTCCAGCACGGAGGACACGCCCGGCAGCAGCCAGTTCACCACCTTCTGCTGCTGCGCCTCGATGTAGCGGGTCCGGGCGAGCTGCCGCTTGACCTCGGGATCGACGGTGTTGCGGGCGAGCTGGTGGCTGAACATGATCGCCTCCACCTCGATCCCGTTCATCGTGATGATCCGGCACCGGGTGTACGGATCGCAGCGGTCCGGATCGATGGGCTGCACGTTCAGCTCACGCCAGCTGCGCAGCTGACGGTCCAGCGGGATACCCCGCTGCTCCAGTGGGTTGAAGGTCATGGGAAGGGTCTCCTGGGGGGCAGAGGGTGGCTCGTGGGCCGGCGGGTACCCCGCCGAGGACGGCGGGCACGGATCTCCTACCGAGTCTGTCCACGGCAGGCGTGTTCCGGCCACCGCTGACGGCTGGGGAACGCGCGGTTCCCCCTGCTGGGTCAGCCGGGATGGCATTCGGTCCCACATGTGACAGGGCCGGATCGGTTCGACCTATCGCGTACCTTCCGGCAGTCGGCAGCCCTTCTACAGCGACATCGTCTTCGGCCTGCTGACCCTGGCCGGGTTCGCGCACGCGCCGCAGTCGGCGGCCCCGGTCCGACCGCAAGACGTGGCGCATTGACCGCGCCGCCGACTACGGCGCCTTCCGGGACGCGGCCCGCGGCCGGGTCGGCCTCGCCCGGATCGGCCTGCAGCGGGAGGACCTCCTGGTGCTGGTGGACACCACCCACGGCCCGCCGGGCACGGTGAGCCCGCCGACCTTGCCGTAGTGGCCGATCACCGACAGGTTGCGGACCGTCTCCGCGGTCACCGGCACGTCCGCGGTCACCGGGGAGGCGTAGTGCGGGCGGATCGCGTAGGGCACGACGACCTGAAGGGCGGCGAAGAGCACCAGGGTCACCGCGCGACAACCTTGATCATCAGGGGTCGGGTCTCTCGTTGCCGAACCGGGTGGAGAACCGACCACGCCTGCGCGTACTCCTCAAGTCCGGCGTGTCGAACCGTGCCGGCCGGCGTCTCGGTCGCGTCGAAGGCGGGGGCCCGCACCGGGCTCTCGGAGAGGAACCGACCGGGTTCTGGCTCTGCACATCGGACGTGGCCGTCTTCGCAGGCCGGTGCTCAGTGGTCTTTTGGACGTGTCCCCGAGCGCCAGCCCGCCACCATGCCGGGCTGGCGCGCAGCGGCTCTCGAAGGCCGCGCGACCGTCCCGATCCTGAAGAGAGGCAACGCTGAAGGTGCTCAACGCATACTGGCCTCCGCGCTGTGAGCGGCTCGCACTCGTCTGCGTTTGTGCCGTCAACTTGTTTGGTGCGGGTCTACGGGGCATCCCGATGTCACGGGAGGCGCTGAAGACGTTCCGCGCCACGCAGGCAATGGAACGCCTGGCGGCGGGCGAAGGGTACGAGTGCGGTGGGTACGTGCTCGTCGACGAACTCGGGGCCGCGCTGAACGGTCGGCAGCTGCGGGTGCGAGCCTACAAGGTCATGGACGAGAACGGCCTTCGAAGGGTCCGTCTGTACGATGCTCGGGCGTCTTGCCTGACGTACCTGGCCGACAACGGTGTGCCGGATCACCTGCTCACCATGTGGGCCGGGCACACGAACGTGAAGACCACCAAGAAGTGGTACGTGAAGCCGGACGTGGCGGACCTGCTTCCAGCGGCGGAGGCGTGGGCAGGTCTGGCGGGGGGTGTGTGACAGATCGTGACAGATGAAGGTGTGATCCCGTGAGCGAAAGCAAGATCGAAACCCTGCAATACCGCTTTGACGGGCCAGAACACCTCCCGGTCCTGATCCTCGGTCCCTCACTGGGAACCACATGGCACAGGTTGTAGAGACCGTCCAGGGATGTCTATGCCAGTCCAGCGCGGGCATGAAACCACAGGTCAGGGCTTCCTGGTCCGGGAGCGGCTGCCCAGTTGGTGATCGCTATGTGATAGACGGGTGATACGGCGAGGCCCCGCCGAGGACCATCCTGATGGGGCCTGCGCGCGGAGCCGTGAGACGACGAAGCCGCACTGGAGCTCTCCGGTGCGGCTTCGTAGTGAGTGCGGCTGCGCTGTCGGGCGCGATGTGGTCGGTGCCTCATGCGGCCTGTCCCTGTGACGCTTCTGGGGTGCGCCTACTTTGCGATTGCACTCGCCTATACGCCTAAGACGCCGGTTTCGTCAGGTGTTCCGTTGTGCTGAGCTGCGGATGGTGCAGTCGAGGACGAACGCTCGGACGTTCAGGTTCCTACTCTCGTTGAACTGAGCGGCCTGGGCATCGTAGGTCTCCTTCAGACCGACAGGTGTCTGCCCTGCAGCTGGGGCTTGCGTTCCTTCGCCAGCCACTGGTCGGTGGTGAAGAAGGCGATCAGGTAGATGCCGTTGCGGTGCCCAGCGCGGCGAGGTGGTCGTCGGCGAGCTGGGTTTGCATGGCGGTTTTGATCTTGTCGTGCCAGTTGCCCCTTACTTCGATAGCGACCTGGGCCACACGCTCTTCCTGTCGCTGCGGTGAGGAGCGAGTCGCCGCAGCGGTGGGCGCTGCCGCGTGGCAAGTGGCTGTCTTCTCGCCCTGGCCCGAACTATGCCGCGCAAACCTTCGTGGAGATCATCGAAGCCGACGCCGGCCTATCGCTCATGTGCGGGCCGTCGTGCAGGTCGAGCAGCAGGGTCAGATCGTGCTCCCCGCCATCTGTTGACGAGGCACAGCAGCGCGAGAGCTTCAAGGATCTGGTGCAGGCAATACGTCGACGTCGGCCTGCACCATCGCGACAGCCACGCCATCCGGTAACGGACGTGATCAAACCCCGGACGGACAGACCACCCCTGTCGTACCGTCACACCACAGAACAGCGTCAACTCGCCCAGGAGCTCCAGTGCCGTCCATCTATCTCGCCGGAAAGATCGGCCCAGGCGACTGGCGTTACGACCTGATCGGCTACCGGCTCCGCGGCGCCTGGGAGGTAGACGATGACCACCCCTCCGAGCCGTGGCCCGTCCTGAAGCGCGGCGTTCTTGGCTTCTTCGACTACGTTGGCCCGTACTTCGTCAGCGACGACCACGGCTGTGGCCACGGCCCCAATACCCACGGTTGCGGCAATGACGGCGCTGTTCCCTGTTTCACCTACGAAAACCTGCCCAAGAGGAATCGGGTACGGGAACTCTGCCTCTCGGCCATCGACACAGCAGACATCGTGTTCGCCTGGCTCGACGACCTCACCGCCTACGGCACGCTCGTCGAGATCGGCTACGCCAAGGGACGCGGCAAGACCATTGTCATCGCAGCACCCGAGACACCCCAGACCTTCGGATGGTTGTCGGAGGCCAACGAGGTTGGTATCGGGATCGCGGACAGCGCCACCAACGATCTGTGGTTCGCCTTCTCTTGTGCCTCAAGCACCATCGCCGCCGCGACTCCCCTTGAAGCCCTCAAGGAGGTCGTGCGCCTATCCCCCGATCTTGAGTCCCCTATCGAGCAGGCATTCTGGGGGGCCTACGTGCAACAGATGCCACGTGAGTTGAACGGCCTGAGGGCTCAGCACCCAGTCTTCGGCGGTCGGTACCGCATTGACTTCGCTTTGCCCAAACAGAAGATCGGCATCGAACTCGATGGGTACGCGTGGCACTCCAGTCCCGAAGCCTTCACCCGAGACCGGGCCAGGCAGCGCGAACTCGAACTCGACGGCTGGCGGATCGTCCGCTTCAGCGGCTCGGAGATCATCAAAGATGCCGACGACTGCGTCCGTCAGGCCGCGGCGTTCGCCGCCAGCATCGAACGCGACCGACCAACCTCTTGAATCCCCAGGACACACCCGCTACCAGGAGAGACATGACGGTCCAACCGATAGAGACCGGTCCTCGCTGTACCGGAACTCGACCCGCTGTTCGTCGCTGACGAAGCACAAGGACGGGGCATTGGACGACTGCTCGTCGCGCACGTGCAGTCCGAGGCCCGTGCCGCCCGGCTCGACCGTGTGAAGGTCGTGTCGCACCTTCCCGCCGAGGACTCCCTTCGTCCTGTCCTCATGGACAGGGCGAAGGCGTCTGTGTGCTTGTGGAAACCTTGGGGTCAGGGGCGGCGGTCGGTCGGCTCGTCCAGCCTGGGCGGGGCCACGGGCGACTCAGCCCCGGATATTTGGTCGGGTGTGGTGGCTTGGTGGCCGTGGAGTCGATAGACCATTTCGTCAGGACAACGGTCCAGGCGGGCCTGGCGCCAGGCGACGTCGTAAGACAGAGGGGCTGCGCTGCGCCGTTGAATAAGCAGGGCTCGTAGGCTCGTCAGGGGGGCCAACAGTATCCGCCACAGGGCGAGCTTCATGGGTGCGCCCTTCGGGATGCTCCTTCAGACCCGGACATGTCCACTGGCGCGATGCTGTTGGGGAGACTGCCGCCGTTGAGAGCCTTGAGGGAGTCAGACAGTACGAGCATGGCCTGCTGTCGCTTCTCGATGTCCGTAAACCCTTGGCCGACCTGCTCCCACTGCTGCAGGAGTGGGAACCACCATCGGTCGCAGGAGCAGATCATACGAGCGAGGCGCTGGAGTTCGGCAACGTGATCGTCGCCCAGCGCGCCTGGGGTGTGGTGCTCCAATTGGTCCAGGACGACGAGGTCGGGGTGGTCGTAGAGGTTCTCCTTCAAGAAGCGGAGGCGGCGGATGCGTTGCTCATCCGCCGTCCGCTGTGCCAGTAACTCCTGTGCTGCGGTGGGCAAACCGAGAACTGCGTGGATGGTCAGCAGGCAGTAGCGCGGCGCACGGCGAGGCAACTGGCCTAGGGCGGCGTTGACGGCGTCCTGTGCGGCGGGCACGTCCGAGGCTCCTAGACGCGCCGCTGCCTCGGTGGCCGTGGCATGCACTGCGGTGCGTACTGTCTCCTCCACGTTGGGAGGTACGCGTCGGCGTGGTCGCCAGGTGATCGTGTACACGGCCTCGAAGGAGATGCCGTCGGTGGCGCTGGGCAGGAGGCGCGGCTGGACGGATGTACTCGTACGGACGGCGCGGTGCCACGGCCGCCTCATGCGATGTTCTCTTCGAGCGGGAAGACCGTGCGCAGACGGCTGTCGACGAGGTGGTTGTAGAAGTCGTCAGCCACGCTGACGCCTTCAGCTGTGGAAATGCCACGCAGCTCGTTCATGAGCTTCATGCCGGCCTCGAACATATTGTGGCCGCGTAGTGCCGGCAGAAGTTGTTCGCGCAACTGCGTGTAGGCGCCGGGGTCGCCGGCGCAGGAGCGGATCCAGTGCGTCAGACGCGAGATGACCTGGGCAGCGGTGTCCGCAGAGGAGAGCAGGTCGTGGACGGCTCGCTGTACGTCGATGTCTGGGGGAGGGGAGCACACGAGCCATGACGTGCCGTCGCGGCGTACGGTCATCAATGCGAGGAAGGCCAGTGCGCCGCTGCGTGCGGAGACCTTGCCCTGTTGCCAGCCGTGGACCTCACCGGCCAGTCGCTGGGCCACGGTGGGGTGCTGGACCAGAGCGTCAAAGGCATCGAGGACTTGGCTGACTACGGCATCGTCGTTGTTCTTGTGCGCGACGCGGCGCAAGCGCACCATCGCTCGCTTGGCCAGAGATGTGTCGACGGAGGAGTCCTCCAGGATGCGTCGGCACAGTGCAATCACGGCGGGCGCGTAGCTTTTCTGCTCCGCCCACCCGTAGAGCGCCTCCCACGCCAGGCGTCCGACATGTTCGTTGCGCACGGCGCTTTCCATGACCGCACCGAGCACCTGTGGGTGACTGCCGCCGACGAGTTCGCTCAGTGTCGTGAGGTAGTCCACCGTTCCGTGCCGTACAGTGAGCTCGGCCAGCGCGGCCACTGCGTGGTCTTCCAAATCGGCGCTCCGGGCTGTCGCGACCAGCCAGGTCAGCAAGGGCTTGCGCATGAGGTCGTAGTTGTCCCAGACGTATTCCAGGATCGCGCGTCCGTAGGCGGGCCGGTCGAAGACCACCGTGTCCTGCATGTCGACTCGGCCTCCGACATCCTGGATACGCCGACGCATGCCCCGTCCGGCCAGGGCACTGACGGTCGGTGAGGATCCTGTTGCTGCGCCAGGAGCGTCGGTGCTGCGCCCGATGGCTTCCAGTAGAACGGCTGCACTGTGCGCGACGACGGGCATGGGTGCGGACTGCTGCACGGCCAGGGCCAGCAGCAGACAACGGTCCTCCACTGTGAGTGAGGGGTTGTCGTGGGTGTGCAAGCTGTTCGTCTCGCCGAACAGGCTGTCGAGTTCACCGCGCCAATCGGTCAGCGCTGCGATAACGCGTTCTTCCAGAGTGCCCTGGGTTTCACTCGCGCCGTCGGCCTGTGCGAGCGACTGCTGGGAGGTTGTGTGGGTGTGTTCCTTCCAGGCCATCGCGACGGTGTGTGCGGCTCGAACTGCGGCCACCGCCGTCAGTCCGCGCAAGGAGGCGGTGGCCTTGGGGAGGGACCGCAGGGATGTGACCAGCTGGCTGTAGCCGTAGCCGTTCAGATGCGCTTCGACAACGTCCTGGGCATCGGGCGCCTCGTGCAGACGAACCACTTGGATGCCATCACGATCGCTGAGGCGGTGATCCTTCCACAGGTCCTGTGCCACGGTCAGTACCAGGTAGGAGCGGCAGTCGCGGAGGTGGGTGGCGTGTTGCGACAGCGCGTTCAGGAAGTCGGCCGATACCTGGTCGTTCTCGGGGTGTTTGAGGTCAAGCTGGTAGGCGTGCGCCTTCTCCAGCGGCAGGCGGCCCTTGGTGGGGGTCTGCCAGTCCGCGTCCAGCTTGACCACGGTGATGTTGTTAGCGGTGTGCTCGGCCAGCAGCCGCAGAGCGAGGGTTGTCGAGCCGCATGAGCGGGGCGCCACAATGATCGTCACCGGTTGGTGAGGGCGGCTGGTGACAGGATTGATGATCTGCTGCCAGACCGTGTCCCAGTGCGAGCTGCGAACGAACGGCTGATCGAGCAGCTGCTCGCGACTTTGTTCAACGCCTTCCAGTAAGTCGCGCTTACGGGTCTCCAGGATCAGCTCTTCGATGACGTTGGCGACGACGTCGGCATCCCCGTACAGGTGTGTCGCTGCGCCGGCGGTTTCGTGCAGGCGCGGCGCGGCCTGGACGGCATCCGTCGATGGGGAAGCGGGGGACGGGCTTGGGCTGCCGAGGCCCGCGTCCGGCTGATCGGGAGCCCCGGTGGCGGGTCGCCACCGGCGCGGCAGCCAGCTGCCGGAGCCGTTGGACTGGTTCTCGCCGGCCTCGCTGGACGGCGGGTTGGTGTCGGAGCGGGCGGGGTCGAACGGTACGTCAGGCATTCGGGAACTCCAGGGTGGGTGAGGGATGGGCGGCAGAGCGGGAGGCTGGGCGCCTCACCGCTGGCGACGGTCGATCCGCACGTTCTTGATGCGATTGGCGATCGTGGGGTCACTGACCTGACCGTGGAACTGGATGGTGCCGCCGCTGCTGACAGCCGGTGTTGCCGGCGCATCGCTCGGCTGCGCGGTAGAGGGGGGAGTAGACGCCGGCGGCGCGGCATCGGTGAGGTAGGGACGTACGGCCGGGCCGGTCAGACCCGGCACATGAATCCGGCAGGGCTGTTCGAAGCCGGGCTTGTCGCTGACGCGGGCAACTGCCCCGAGGAAGTGGTGCTGACCCAGATCCGGCGTGCGTCCCGCGTGCACGGTGCGCTGGTAGACGACCTCGGAGAGCGCGGCTGCAAGGAAGGCACCGCTGTCCTTCGCGGCGGACAGTGCCTGGCGGGTTGCCTGACTGTCGAGTAGCCGGGCGGTCTCGTTGATGGCGTTACCGCGGTGGTCGGGGACGGACAGAGGGCCTACGTGCACGCTGGCCCGCAGTCGCAGGAGGGGACTACTGGCCAGCCGCTGCTGTTCGTAGCGCACCAACGCTGCGTTGAGTCGGCCCAGCAGCGGGTCCACGAGCCGTGCCAGCACCGAGGGCGGGAACAGCAGGACCGCCCCGTCGCCGCTGTCCTTGTAGCCGCCAGGTAGTTCCTTCGGGTCGGGCAGCTGACATTCGGCGAGCACGGTTGCCACGATGTCGTCCACGTCGCAACGGGCGGCGGCCATCTTCGCTTCGGCGATCTGGCTGTACTTCTCCATGTCGATCGCCACGAGGGCGAGTTCAGCGGGCACGTCCAAGGGCTCTGCATGCAGCGGCGCATTCATCGGGCACCGTCCTTTCAGCGCAGGCGGTCGGGAGAGTGCCCATGCTGATCGGGAGGCGTGCCCACCGCTGCCCAGCAGTGGGCACGCACGAAGTGCGGCCTGTCACGCCTGCGTACGCGCGTGCGACTGAATCGAATGGATGTCGCGAACGAGGAGCCCTCCACCTGAAGTGGTGCGAACCCAGTCCTGCTCGCGCCAGGGCTTGAGGGCGTTGACCACCGCATTGCGGGAGGCGCCGATCATCTGAGACAGCTCTGTCTGTGTCAGCCGTACGGCGAGATCCGACGCTGAACTGGATGCGGCTTCGACCAGTCGGGACAGGGCTGACGCCAGGCGTAGTGGCACAGAGGCGGTGGCCAGTTCGAGCCGGACGGCTTCCGATTCCCTGACTCGGGCAATGGCATGGCGCAGCAGAGGGGCGAGCAGATCATGCTCCTCGACGAACGTGAGGAAAGCGGCGGCAGGGATGATGCGGATGTGGCAGGTCTCCGCGGCGATGACTGTGGCGGTGCGTGGCTGGGAGTCCAACACGGCCAGCTCTCCGAGTAACTCGCCGGCGCCGCGCACGGCAAGGAGTGTTCTTCCCCCGCAGTCCCCCGCAAGAGTGATCAGCGTTGACCCGGATTCCAGCACAATCACGTGTGTTGCTGGATCCCCCTGGCGGAGTAGCACACTCCGAGCGGGCCTGATGCGCTGCGGCGCGAGCGCCTTCAGTCGTGCCCATAACTCGTCACCGATCACCGTGGCATGCGGCTGATACACGCGTCCCCCTGCTGTGCGGCCCCGACATACTTAGGTGATCGTCTCAACTAGCCAGAATATTGCTCAATAGGCATATTCCAGCCATCGAGAGAGCTGCTAGGGCAAAATCCACGGCCAGGCGGGCCGCTCGCAGCTTCCTGTCCGCCAGCCAGGCAAGCACCTGCAGCCGGTGGGCCTCGACATGCCGTTCAAGCTCCCCACGCGCGGCAGCACTCACACCGACCCGGTCACTGACGACCGCCTCGCTCATCAGCTCGGCGCGTAACCCCGACCTCGGGACTACGGGTCGCAGGGTGAGCAACGCAGCCCCAATCGCGGCAATCAGTAGCAGGCACATCAGTACTAGGGAGATGATCGCGAGCAGGGGCATGCCATCTGCGCTCGACAGCACGGCAACCCCTGCCGCCAGCAAACCACCGGCTATTCCACACAACGCCGTTGCTTTCGTATCTGCCCGCTGTACCTCGACAAGGGCACGCTCGGCATGCCCTTGGATTCGTTGCACCTCCGACGCAAGTCCCCATGGCTCGTGCATACCGCCCACACCCTCCGCAGCCGTCGTGTGCTTGTCATGGCGGTGACCAGCTTGCTCGCGGTCGCCAAGGCGCGTTGCCTACCGCAGGGCACGAAGAGCGCTGGGTTCCTCACTCCGACCATCTGAAGGTGGTAGCCATAGAAGTGTCGATCTCGGCGAGTCGGCACGGACGTGGGAGCACACGGTCGAGTTCGATGTCAGCTGATAGGCGGGTGTCATGACGGGGAGGTCGCGGAGAGCTCTGCCCCGGCGTGCCCGCGGGCTGAGCAGCGGCCCGCCCTCGACTCGAAGCGACGTACTACGGCGGCATGGTGCCAGTTTCTGTTCGTCGGCGACGGGCGGTTCGAGTCAATTCGCTCGAACGATCGGGCTGACGTGGCTGGAAGCCGGTTAGACGGAGAACAGTAGGCTCCTGGCGGCGCGAGCCGGCCGTCCGCGAGTTCATCCACCGCACCCGCAAAGAACTCGGCGTCGCCGCCTGAAGCACCATCGCGGCCAGTCGCTTCTCGCGAAAGCAGCGTCGGTCGCCGCGGGTCGGCCGGAAGCAGAACCAGGCGGCCCGGGTGGACCGCGAGCCCGGCTCCGCGCACATCAGGCCGTCCCTGCCCTCCGCGCCCGCCGGTCCCTCCCGCCGAGATGGCCGCGCCCCTCCTGAACGCGGGACCGGACGGGCGGGCACGGCCAGCCCACTGGCTGGTATGGAGGCTTCGGTTCACGCGCGGCTTCTCCGAGCGCATCGAGCGGGCTGATCCACCGAACCCGGTACGCAACCCACCTAAATCTGGCAAAGCGTCAGTGTTGTGGGCAGGGGGCGGACGGTAGGGTGAGAGCCGTTCTGTAGCGGATTCCGCGGCGCCGCAGTGCAGGTAGGGAGGGTCGGCGTGGCTCTGGAGCCGAGCGCGCTCGAAAGCCGGTTCATGGACCTGGCTCTCGCGTCAGCCAATTTCGGGTTCCTGCTTCCCTACGAGCCTCTTCTTGTTCTTCACGGCGCATCCTGTGAGGCCCGCGCGGCTACTGCTCCCGCTGATGCGGTGGCGGCGGCACGCCAGTTTGGTGAGGTTCTCGCCGCTGAGGTCGGCCACCGGACCGGGGTGCGCCTGCCCGCGGGTGAACAGCCGGCCCGTCTGGACATCCTGTCTCGCGCCGGGGTGCTCGTGCCGCAGGTCCTGGACGCGTTCAACGACCTTCACCGCTTCGACGGCGGTACACGCGAGGGGCGGGAGGCGGCGGCGCATCTGGTCGAGCGCTGCTTCATGCTGGCCGCCTGGTTCTTCCGTGCCCTGACCGGCGACGCGGAGTCGATGAACTTCGTCCACGCCGCTGCGTCCGATCTGAGTGTTCTGGCGCAGCGGATCGCTGCGCTGGAAGAGGACCTGCCCCGTCTGCGCCGCGAATTCGACCTGCGCGTCTCGCCGGTGACCCTGGCGGTCGCCGAACGTGAACAGCTGATCGTCAGCGCGCGCGATGCCGCCTATGAGCCGCTGCGCGAATCCGACATTGCCGCGGAAGTGCAGCGCAGGCTCGCCAAGGCGGGTTGGGACGTGCTGGGCGCTGGTGAGGAGACTCAGCTCAACCGCTCCCTGGGCTGCGTCCTGGTGGAGCCCCGCCTGGCTGGAGGACGGCGCGCCGACATGCTGCTGACGGTCGGCGGACAGGTGGTCGGGATCGTCGAGTGCAAGCGGGACGGTGCCGATCTCACCAACGCCATGGAGCAGGCGGGCGCACTGGCCGAGGCCCCGGCGGGCTCCTTGCCGTGGCCCGTGTGGCACTCGCCGCTGCCGTACCGGTATGTGAGCGATGGCCGGCGTCTGCTGTTCTGCGACGCCAATGACCCCGATCCGCACGCTCGCCTCGTCAGCGGCTTCCACCAGCCCCGCACGCTGGCCCGCTGGCAGCGCGAGGCGGAGGCGGACAGCGCGGCGCCGACCTACCGGGCCCGACAGGCCGCCTACCTGCTGCGGCAGGACGAGGGACTCGACCAGCTCCGCAACCCCCAGCACGGGGCGCTGCGGGCCATCGAGCAGGCCCTTGCGGCCGGTCAGCGGCGGGCGCTGGTGCACATGGCCACCGGCTCCGGGCGGAGTTTCACCGGGGTGTTCACCGCCTACCGGCAGCTCCGCTACGCGCGCGCGGGCCGGGTCCTGTTCGTGGCCGACCGAAAGCTGGCCGTGCACCAACTGATCGCTCAGCTGCGCCAGTTCAGCATGCCGGACGGAGGGCGCCGTCTCGATGACGTGTACCACGTGCAGGAGCTGACCGCGGACGGCCTGGACCCGTCGGCTTCCGTGGCCGTGGCCACGGTGCAGCGGCTGTCGGCCATGCTCGCCGGCACGCCGGCACCCGAGGACGGCTCCGACCGCGTGTCGGCGTACGAGACCGCCGAACGGCAAGCGCATCCCGATGCCACACCCCTAGAAGTGACCTACTGCGAGGCGCTGCCGCCCGACGCGTTCGATCTCGTCATCGTCGACGACTGCCACCGCGCGCTCTACGGACAGCGTCGTGCCCTTCTTGAATACTTCGACGCTCCCATCGTCGGCTTCAGCGCGACGCCGACCGCTACCGCTCTCGGATTTTTCAAGGGCAACCTGGTCGACTCCTACACTTACGAACAGGCCGTCGCCGACGGCGTCGCCGTGGACTACTCCGTCTACGAGATCCGGGTCGCCGACGACCGGCAGCCGGCGTTCGCCACCCCCGTCGACGCTGTCGGTGTGAAAGCCAACAGCTCGCGCCGCGCCCGCTACGCGGACCTGGACGAGGAGCTGGCTTCCACTGCGGGGCAGGGCCCGGCGCGAGCTGTCCCCTCCGAGCACCTGGCCGCGGTGGTGACGGCTTTCCGCGACGCGCTGCCGACCTTGTTCCCCGACCGGACGCAGCAGAGCGGCGCGCTCGGCGTGGTCCCCAAGGCCGTGGTGCTGGCGCAGGACGGATCGCATGCGGACGAGGTCGTGGAGCGCATCCGCGACGTGTTCGGCGCCGGGGACGTCTTCTGCCGACGGATCACGCACCGCGACGCTCATGCGGTGCACCTGCTGCGGGAGTTCCGCACAACACCGCAGTTCCGGATCGCGGTCGTGACGGATCTGATCTCCGGGTTCAGCGACATGCGGGCGCTCGAGTGCCTGCTGATCCTGCGCGAGGTGCGCTCCGCCGCCTACTACGAGCAGCTGCTGGCCATGGGAACCCAGACCATCGCGTCCGCGGAGCTGCGCGCCGTCACCCCGGGGGCGATTGCCAAGACGCAGCTCGTGGTCGTCGACGCGGTGGGCGCTTCGCGTCACCTCCAGCCGCTGGTGAATGTGACGGATGCATCCGGGCAGGCGGGGCGGGCCGCCTTGGAGCGCCTGCTGAGCCGTGCCGCTGACGGGCTGGTGACGCCGCAGGAGACGGCCGAACTCGCCATCAGGCTCGCCCGGCTCATCCCCGCGCTCAGTGACGCCGACGGCGCCGAGATCCGGAAACTGGCGGGCCAGTCCCTGCAGGAGCTGGTGACCCGTCTCCTCGACTCCGTCGACTCGGATCACCTGGCACCACTGCGCCAGGCGGGAGGCAAGAGAGCCGTCGAGGACGAGCGGCGGGCGGCCCTTTTCCCGCTCGCCGAGAACCCCGAACTCCAAGAGGCGCTCCTTGGCCTGTACGACCGGCCAGCCCCTTTGCGGGTGGCGGCATCGAGCCGGCGTCGCCGAGAAGCGGAGACGGTGCGCGGGCGTCTGGCCGAGTTCATTGAGCGGGCCGGACCCTTCAGCTCCGCCCAGCTGTGGTGGATCGAGAAGATCGCGGACGTGGTGGCGACCGAGACCCGCTTCGCCCCGGCGTATCTGGACGGCGTCCCCTTCTCGGCGCGCGGCGGCACGGACGGCTTCCTTGACGCCTTCGGGCCCGACGCCGCGATCGACCTCCTGGACGAACTGGGCAGGGCCCTGGCGTGATGAATGAGGTGCCTGCCGGCTGGAGGATCGTCCGGCTGGCCGACGTGCTGAGCGAACCGCTGGTCAACGGACGGTCTCCGCGCCCCGGCGAGGGCGGATTGCCCGTACTGCGCATGACGGCGCTTCGGGCAGCGACTGTGGACTTCACCCAGTCCAAGAGCAGCGACCGCAGTGACGACGGCCGCGCGATACTGCTCGCTGAACACGGGGATGTGCTGGTCGGCCGGGTCAACGGTTCACATTCCCTGGTCGGCGAGGGCGCCCTGGTGGACGGCCCCCCGGCCCCGACGGCCATCCCCGACACCATGATCCGAGTGCGCGTACGCCCGGATGCCCTCGATCCGCGCTACCTCGCACATCTGTGGAAGTCGCCGGTCATGCGGCGTCAGATCGAGGCACGTGCCCGCCAGGGCGGCGCAGCGATCTGGCGGATCAATCAGCGTGATCTGGCCGACGTCCTGCTGCCGCTGCCCCCTGTGGTGGAACAGCGCCGGATTGTCGGCCTGTTAGAGGACCACCTCGCCCGCATCGACGCCACCACGATCCGCACCAACGGCGCCCTCGACCAGGCCGACGTCCTGAGCCGTACTCTGACCGCGCGGGCAGGGCGCGGGGCTCTCGCCGAAGCCGCTCGGATTCCCGCGGACCTGCCCCGGGTGTCGGGTGTTGGTGACGGGACACTGCCCGGCCTGCCCGAACGCTGGCGATGGACCCGCCTTGACGATGTCGCCGAGGTCACCCGCGGCATCACCCCGCCCGGCAAGCAGGAGTGGAATCCCGCCGATGTGGACGTCTCCTGCCTGCGGGTCGCCAACGTGCAGCGCGGCCGCCTGGACCTGGACGACGTCCGCACGATCCGGCTGCCCCCACCACGGGCCCAGGCAGCTCGGCTGCGGGCGGGCGATGTGCTGCTGACGGGCGGCGGATCGAGCGACAGCCTGGGCCGCGGCTGGATCTGGGAGGAGCAACTGCCCCACTGCGTCCCCCACAGCCACCTCTTCCGTGTCCGGATCACCGCCCATCAGCTCCACCCCGTCCTGCTGGCCTGGCACGCCAACGGCTTCGGCCGCCAGTGGTGCAAACACAACGCCAACCAGACCGTGGGGCCGGCGTCCATCAGCCTGACCAGGATCCGGCTCATGCCGGTGCCCGTCGCTCCCGTAGACGAGCAGCACCATCTGGTCGCGGTGGTCCAGGCGCACACCACGGCCCTGAACGCGGCCTCCGCGGCCGCCGAACGCGCTCTCGTGGTGGCCGGACGGCTGCGGCGTAACCTCCTGGAACGCGCCTTCACCGGTCACCTGTCCCCTCCGCTTTCCCCGTCCGGGCAACAGGAGTCTGTGCTGTGAACCCCACCGTCTCCTCCCGCCCCGGATACGGCCAGGCCCTGGTGGACCGGCTGTGGAACTTCGGCAATGTGCTGCGCGACAACGGCACCTCGGGCCTGGAGTACATCGAGCAGCTGGCCAGCCTGATCGTCCTCAAGCGCGCCCACGAACAACGCCAACGCCCCCTCAACGGGCAGGACGTACTCGGTTTCGACGCCTGGGCGCAGCTCACCTCGACCGAGCGCGACCACCTGATCCCGGTCTACGAGCAGATCCTGGACCTGCTCGCCGCCCGGCCCGGAACGCTCGGGCTGCTCTTTCGACGGGCACAAAACCGCATCCCGGACCCTGCCCTCCTGCACCGATTGATCGTCGACGTGGTGGACCGCCACCAGTGGTCCGCAGGCGACATCGGTGCCGTCTTCGAGGCGCTGCTGGTCCGCATGAGCACGGACACGAAGACCGGTGCCGGCCAGTACTTCACCCCTCGGCCGCTGATCGAGGCGATCGTGCAGTGCGTCCAGCCCGGCATCGACGACACCGTCGCCGACCCGGCCTGCGGCACCGGCGGTTTCCTGATCAAAGCCTTCGACTACCTGGTCGACCACTTTCCTTCAGGTGTCACCGCGGCCCAGCGCAAGCGGCTCGACCAGGGCGCCTTCTTCGGCACCGAACTCGTCGACGCAACCGCACGGCTTGCCACGACGAACCTGGTCCTACACGGCGTCACCCGGGCCGACGAGGCCCACCCGTGCATCACCGTCGGGGACGCGCTGACCCGCCCGCCGGTCAAGCGGGCGACGCTGGTGCTCACCAACCCTCCGTTCGGCCGCCGCTCCACCAGCGATGAGCCCTACCGGGAGGACTTCTGGACCCTCACCACCAACCGGCAGCTCAACTTCCTCCAGCACATCCACAGCCTGCTGGAGACCGACGGCCGCGCCGCTGTCGTGGTGCCCGACAGCGTGCTGTTCGAAGGCGGGCCCGGTGAGCTGATCCGGCGCCGCCTGCTGTCCGCCTGTGACGTGCACACCCTGCTGCGGCTTCCCACGGGCATCTTCTACGCCGGCGGCCTCAAGGCCAGCGTCCTGTTCTTCGACAAGCCCGACCCGCGCCCCGACGGCAGCCCGTCCACGACACGGCTGTGGGTGTACGACCTGCGCTCCCCGCACACGGCGACGGCCAAGCCCATGACGGAGGCCGGCCCCGACTACGGCGACTTCGTGTCCGCCTACCGGCCCGGCCGGCCCCGCAGCGAACGAGTCGAGACACCCCGCTTCCGGTCCTTCGCGGTCCAGGAGCTGCTCGCCAGGAGCGGCGTCAACCTGGACCTTCAGATCGCCGAACCCCCGCCCGGGCCCTTCACGCTGGAAGAGCCCGAGGCCGACCTACACCACATGGCCCAGGAGATCACCGCTGAACTGGGCGCCGCCCTAGCCGAGTTCGCCTCCCTGACCGAAGCGCTGCGCCCCTACGGCGTGCACGCCGACAGCCCAGATGGTGAGGCGGAGCGGTGATGGCGACCAGGGGCGCCACGACCGGGGGGATGCCGTGCGGCTGCTGCGACTGAGCCTTCCCTCCTACCGGGGCCTGCACCACTTCGAGCTGGACCTCACGGACGCCCTCGACGGCGGCCATGCCATCGCCACCCTGATCGGCCCCAACGGCGGCGGCAAGTCCCGAGCCCTGCACGCGCTCGCCGAGATCTTCGGCGCCCTGCACCGGCCCGGGCGCCGTGCGGGGTTCGCCTTCGAGCTCGACTACGAGGTCCACGACAGGACGGTCCGGGTCGTTCAGACCTCCCCCGATAGCTCTCCCGAGCTGACCGTGAGCACCTCATTGGGCCGGCCGGTCCGGGTGGCCCGCGCGGTGTGGGCGCAGCATCTGCCCGATCACGTCTTCGGCTACCAGGCGCATGCCCAGGCCCCCTGGACCAGCGAGTTCGAGCAGCACCGCCGCTTCGCCGCCCGTCGCATCGGCCAATGGCGGCGGCAGTGGATGAAGGACTTCGACCACTGGCGCGCACACCACACGCCGGACGAGGCAGAGCTGTGGACCGAGCAGCTCACCCTGCCCATCAACTGCCCCCTGTACACGCCGGTGTTCCTGTGCACGCCCGCGCACCTGCCGCTCCTGCTCCTCGCGCAGACCACCCACTGGTCCGACTCGTTCGGCACCTACCTGCGCCGCCACTCCTACCTCCAGCGGGTGGCCTCCGCGGTCCTGCGGATCCGCGCGCCACGCGCCGCACGCGCCCCGCACCTGGCTGCCCTCCCGTACTGGGGCCTGGGCGGACCCGCCCGCACCCTGTTCGCGGCCGCCGCCGAATCGGGGCGATTCGGTCTCATCCCCGACGCCGACCCGGTGGACGGAGCCGGCAGCCCCGCCGAAGGGTTCCAGATCGACCTGGGCACCGCGGAGGACGTCCGCGCCTTCCGTAACCTCTTCGACAGCGACCTGTCGATGTTCGGCCTGCTCGCCACCCTGCTGGACGCCGGCTACCTCACCGTCGACGTCCGCCTGGACAAACCCGGCGCGCTCACCGTCGGCCTGGACGACCTGAGCTCCGGGGAGCAGCAACTCCTCACCATTTTGGGCCTGCTGCGACTGCAGCGGACACATGAGTCGCTGTTCCTTCTGGACGAGCCCGACTCCCACTTCCATCCGGAGTGGAGCCGGCGCTGGTACTCCTCCGTGCGCAGCGTGCTGGGACCGCATCAGCACTCGCAGTTCCTCACCGCCACCCACGAACCGCTCCTGGTGGCCAACATGACCCGTGAGCAGATCCGCGTCGTCACCACCGACGTGGAGGGCCAGGCCACCGCGGTGATACCCCGGGCCAACCCGCGCGGACAAGGCGCCGGCGGCCTGCTGACCACCGACCTGTTCGACCTGCCCACCCAACTCGACGAGCACACCCAGGAGCTGATTGACCGCCAGTACGCGCTGCTCCCCGAGGCGGAAGGCGACCCGGTCAAACAGGCCGCACTGCGCGACGTCACCGCCCAGCTGGAGACCATGGACTTTCCCAACTCCGACCGTGATCCGCTCGTAGCGGCCTTCCTCGCCGAGCTCCACCGCAGACGCCTCGCGCTCCTCGAGGCCGCGCAAGGCCCCAACCCGCCCTCGCCCGAACGACTGCAGGCCCTGGTCGCCGAGCTGTTCCACGAGCGCTTCTCGTCGGTGATCTGACACCGATGAGACACGTGAACATGCAAGGGCTCACCGCCCCGCCGGCCTGGGCAACCAAGGCCAAACGCACCCTCGACGCGGTCAGAGTCGCCGTCGCCGCCGGCACCAAGCGCACATTCACCATGCACTGGACCGAGGACGCCGTACGCAACCTGCTCCTCGAACTAGTCGGCGACAAGTGCTGGTACTGCGAGACCCTCATCGTGCGCGCGGACATCACCGTCGACCACTACCGGCCGAAATCCGAAGTACTCGACGTGCCCGGCCACCCGGGTTACTGGTGGCTGGCCTACGACATGTCGAACTACCGCATCGCCTGCAGACACTGCAACAGCGGCGGAGCCCGCTACAACGGCGTCCGGGAAGGCCGCGCCAAGGGCAGCCAGTTCCCCCTCATAGGCGGAACCCGCGCCCACACGGCAGCCGACGACCTGGACCGCGAACAACCGCTGCTCCTGGACCCAGCCCACCACAGCGACCCCGACCTGCTCGGCTTCGACAGTGCCGGCTACGCCCGGCGCAGCAACACCCCCTACTCGCTGGCCGAAACGAAACGCGGCCTGTGCCGCGCCGACGAAACCATACGGATCCTCGCGCTCAACGACTCCCACCTCGTCCCGCTCCGCAGCCGCCTCATGCGGGAGGTCGGCGTGCTCGCCCGCTACGGTGACAAGACCGACATCCAGCAGCTGATCGACGACAAAGTGGGACCCAAGGCGCCATACAGCTCGGCAGCCGCCATGGCCCTGGCCCTGCATCGCGCCTGCGACCGGCCCGCCGCCGCGCCCATCACCGCAACGACGCCCACACCCGCCGTCGACCCGGCACGCTCCCGAGTCGACCTGCAAGACCTGCTGCAACATCTAGACCCGGACGACCTGAAGGCCGGCATCACCCTCACCGGCCGGCACGAGAAGAAGGTCCACCAGGCAGTCCTGAACCACGAGGGCCAGATCAACGTCCTGGGCCGCCCCTGGCGCACCCCGACCACCGCCGCCAGGGCCGCGACCGGCAGCAACAAGATCGACGGCTGGGATTTCTGGCGTCTGACCATCGCCGGTGTGGAGCAGACCCTCGCCGAGTTCCGCGCCACGCACTTCCCGCCACCCGCACCAGCGTGAGACATGGGTGCCGGCGGTGAGGACGACGACGCGGCCCATGTTCGCTGTGCGATCCTGAGCGGCAGCCCTATCCGGGTTGAGGTGTTGTTGCAGTGATCGGGTTCAGTACGTGGTGGGCTTTGCTCCGCTATTTGGGCATCTGCGAACTATGCAACCAAGCTCAGGCTACCCGAGTTGATCGAGCAGCCCGTGGACTCCACCAGAGCGACCGCTTGAACTCCTCCGAAATACCGCTGTGCAGCCATGGCGACACCTCCATCTCGGACCCCACGATCCGATCCTCAAGAGACGTCCACAAACGAGGAAACCCCACCTGCGGACTCGACCTGCCGAATGCACTCGTGGAGTGGGTCACGATGCTCGTGGTCACCCGTGAGGGCGACCGCTGCTGCAAGCCCCGTCCGTCCCAACGTGCGCTGGTGGCAGTGGTGTACCTGCGTGAGCACACCACCCGGGCGAAGATTGCCGCCGGGTTCGGAATCAGCGAGTCCACCGCCCAGGCTTACACCACCGCGATCGTCGGCCTGCTCGCCGAACGAGCGCCCGGCCTGCTCAAAACCCTGCGCGAGGCTGACCCGGACTTCCTCCTGCTCGACGGCAGGCTTGCCGAGTGCGACCGCGGCGGCGACGGACGCGCCGACTCCCACAAGCACCGCCGACACGGTGTGAACGTGCAGGTGGTCACCGATCCGGGCAGCCGGCTCCTGTGGCTCTCTTTTGGTGCGTTCGCGATGGCAGTGCGGGAATCCTGGCCGAGGGCGGTGAGCGCCGCGTCTACCGGACACCTTGGGCGGATGTCCAGGTGGCGAATTGTTCGCACCCGGCGGCGGTGAGGGTGAAGACCGAGGCACGGCGGCCGGTAGGCACATTCTTCCAATGGAGATCACCGGCGAACGAGCCAGGCAGCAAGCTCAGTGGCGTTCTGTTAGCCGGTCACTGGCCTTGGAAGGCGACCGCGTCGGGATGGTTGGTGAGCCACCAGCGGCATACGTTCCAGTGGTTGTCCTTGCCGCCCGCGTCGTCGAACGTCACCACGGCAACGACCGGGCCGCTGCAGTGAGGACTCGGTCGGGTGTGCATGCTGCACCTGAGCTAGTTGTCCGGCGACACCTCGTCGATGGCCGTGATGACGGATTTCATGTCATGAGCCTACGGCGATGTCGAACAGGTGCTTGCCTCCTTGATGTCAGTGGCATTGTGCCCGGCCGCAGGGAAGAGGGACGAATGACCTGGCCCGGGGCCAAGTCCGGCGACGGCCTGCTACCGGATGCTTCTCTTGACTTCGGTCACGATGGTCCCAACCTTGCCTGGGCCCTGTGCCGTGCGGCCAGCGCTCTGGCCGAACTCTCTCCAGACACGGGGGTGCTCGGCGGTCACAGGCTGCCGTTCACCGGTCATGCCCTGGACCAG
This sequence comes from Streptomyces sp. NPDC088812, assembly GCF_044750285.1. NCBI lineage: Bacteria > Bacillati > Actinomycetota > Actinomycetes > Kitasatosporales > Streptomycetaceae > Streptomyces > Streptomyces sp. NPDC088812. The sequence continues at coordinate 99,434 of NZ_JBIVJP010000018.1, forward strand.
GCAATGGCCGCTGCGCTCGAGGCGGTGCTCGAGCCACTCTCTGGACGCGAGGAGACTGTAAGCCCTGCCGCTCGGGCGGTCCCATGTCAGGTACTGCACCTGCAGTTGGCCGTCGGTGTCGTACCAGAAGGGGCGGTCCGGGTCGCGCCGCAGCCTGCTGTCTCTCAGGAGTGGGTCACTGAGCAGCGTCACGGAGACGGATGCGTCGAGGGAGCAATCCAGGCTCTGACCATCCCAGTTGTAGGTCTGGTCAGTCGGAATAGCGGTGACGGGTTCCCCATCAGGGTCTGTGGCGAACACCATCCGGCCTCGCGGCTGTGCGGCGAGGGTGCGCTCCAGCCAGTCGTCCTCGTCATCTTCCATCGGACCGTCCGCCCACTGCTCTGCGAGCTCCAGGAGCAGCTCTTCCCGGCGCTTCTCCCTGCGCTCCCGCCAGATGGCGATGGCGACGCTCCTCTCCGATGCCGGTGGCCCAGGGGCTGGCTCCGGAGAGGAGAGATCGTCGTCCTCTGGGACAGGGGAGTCATCCTCACCGTGATCGGGTTCGTCGTACTGAAAGCTACTCACATGCCAGGACTCGGGTTCCGGATCGGTCCAGGGACTGGGGACGGTGGAGAAGTCGGCCAGGAGAAGGCTACGGCGATCGAGCCCTTCGGGCATCAGCCGGTTAGTGAACGAACGTCCCTTAAGCCATGTGAGCAAGCTGGTGAGTTGGGGGGCAGGAACGAGCCAGCTGTGGATGCGGTGCCATTGCTCCGCCTGGCCACGGGTGACGTTCCATCCTCGACCGTCGTGGTCGTCCATGGCCTGTTCGTAAAGGACGATCCACTGCCTGCCGTCGCTGTCGGTGCGGATGCCCAGTTCGTCGAGGTCGGGCAGGTTATCCGGACGGCTGATCCATTCGTCGACGCCCTCGTCGTCGGGCAGGTCGGGGACAGGTGGTGCCAGCGGGTGTGCGGGGTCGGCGGTCGGGAAGGTGGCGTGGTCGGCTTCGTCTGGACTGTTGTCGTCGTCGGTGTCGGAGAAGGGGTGTCGGGCCGGAGGAAGGGAAGGGTCGATGTCGAGCAGCGACAGTCGTGCCGCTCCCGGGTATTCGGCGGCGTCGTGCTCGGTCTGCCGGTGGGGGTGCCGGTGGTTCGCCAGGCGTTCCACGAGCTCGTGGAGGGCCATCCACTGGTACTTCTTGCCGACCCGTTCGCCCTTGTGTGACTGGCGGGAGCCAGAGTGGCGGGAACGCATGTTATCGAATTCGGCGAACAGTTCAGGCGTCCAGCCCAGGTCAGCGACGCGGGCGAGGACCCAGCGTGCGGCCCACTCGGCGTCGACGTGGGCAGCGGCGAGGCGTTCGTCGTCGGGTGGGGGCACTCGGCAGGCCCGCAGCAGCGCGTACTGGTCCGCGTCGAGGACGTCCCTCGCCCTCCTCCCGGTGAGGAGTTGTTCAACGGCAGCCGGTGTGCTCAAGGCGGGCCGGACGGACTCCGGAAGGCTTCGCGCGAAGGCCGGGATACGGGCGGGGTCGACTAGGACAGGATCATCGGCACGCTGCCACGCCGGCCGACGGGGATAGTCGGTCGACAGCGGCAGCAAACTGAAATGGCGCACCGCTGGCCGGACCTCGTAATCCGCAAAGTCTCCCAGCGGTGAAAGGGACGAGCGGAGCGATCCCCACAACGACTCCTTCTGTTCCCGCCAAGGGAAGAGGACGTCAAGGTCCTCCTCCGCAGGAGCTTGCCCGATCTGAGGGCAGGCGTGTGGGTGCCTGACCGCGTCTGCTTCCTCGCTGGTGACGGCTCCAGCACGGTGCGCCAGGGTGACAACGCGTGTAGCCGCTTCGCACAGCAGCGCGTTCCGTGAAGCGTGCGCGGGCGAATCAACGGCGCCGTAGGAGTACGTGAGGAGCCGCCGGGCGACTGTACCGAGGAGGTCGTGCTGGTCGTCGTCATCGCCGCGACGGGCCAGGACTCCGTAGCCGACCCACACCAGGCGCTCGAAGAGGTAGGGATCGTCGATCTTCTCCGCGTCCGCCTGGAGGAATCTGTCCAGGAGGGAGACGAGAACGTCTCCGTGTCCCAAAAGCAGTTGCACCAGGGCCTTGGTGGCCCGGTCCCGCAGGAACCGGTTGGAGGACGTGAGAGTCCACACCAGTGTCGTGGCCGCCAGCCGGACGACTTCCTCGTCGCCGGCTCCAGCCGCCTGCACCGGCCGGCGGGTCCGGTCCCCGAGCTGAGGCCGGGCCGTGAGGGACGCAGGGTGGAGATGGCGCGGGGTGGGGTACTGCTCGGCCCAGCGCAGCAGCCGGTGCAGTGCCGTGACATCCCACAATAAGGAGTAGGTCTCGACACCCCACCACGCGTCGCGCTCGGGCCGCGGCTTTCGTAGCAGCACCCGGTGGAGACGGTCGGCATTCAGCAGGTGCCCCGGCTCGGCGGTGACCGCTACCGCGGCCTCTAGCACGTCGGAATTGCGTCCGTGGCGTGCGGCGGTCTCGTTGAGGAGTTCGATGGTGCGTTCGTTGACGCTGCTTGTGCTGCGCAGCGGAAGCGTTTCCAGAAAGCTGCGGGCCAGTCGGTAGCCTCGTGCGTCCGCGCGACTGCCGGGGTCAGCGGCGGCCTCTGCAGATGTGGGAGCGGCGGTCAGCAGGTCGATGAGTTCCGTCCCGGTTTGTTCGGGCATGAGAATCGACGCTGCTTCCTGGTAGTTCGGGGCAGCCTGCCTCAGCCAGCTTCGCAGCGCGGAATCGGCGGTCAGTGGGTGTCCTTCGCGTAGCGCGTCGATCTCGTCCTGGTGGGCAGCGAAGACCGACCGTACAACGCGGTCGTCGCCGAACGCCTGGTAGGGGAAACCGATACCGGTTGCCTGGTCGGCCTTGTAGGTCCGCTCGTTGGACACCAGGCCCTGGGCGAGGAGCTGCCCGAGCATCGTGGCCGGCCACGACGTGGCCGCCGGTGCGTACGCGTCGACAAGAGCGCGGGCTTCATCACGTGGCAGCACGGAACGCCGTGCGGCGGCCATGCGCGCCGCCAGGGCGTCCACCGCACGGTGCACGGGCCGCTCCAGGGGATCGAGTCCGAGCCGGGAGCAGATGGTCTCCGCACGGTGGTCGACATAGGCGTCGAACACCGCGCTCCGGTCACGCGGATGGCCGCCCGAGCCGCCACGCTCCAGGCTCTTGCTCAGACTGTCCGCGTACAGCTTTACGAACAAGGGGTTGGTGAAGACCGAGGCCAGCAGGGGAGTGTTGGGAAGAACCGCCGCCACATCCCGCAGGTAGCTCTCCAGCCCCTCCATCTCCCGTCCTGCAAAGCCGGAGTGCACGGAGACTGGCACATCGAAGCGATCAGGCACGACGATCGACTTGAAGGTCGAGCGGCAGGACACCAACAAAGCGATGTGCTGGTACCCGGCCAGACGCACCTGCAGCGCGAGCAGTTCGCTCTTCCAGTTCCCGGCGTCGTCGGAGTCATTGAGCGCATCGATGATCAACAGGAAGCGGCAACCGCTTGCCGCGCCAGCGGCGTCCATCGCCTGGAGGAAGTCCCGCTCGGCAAGCGGCCCCAGGCCACGCTTCTGCGCGACCTCACTCAGCGTGTTGTGCCCGGTGAGCTCCTGCCCGAACACCACCAGCGCCGGACGGCCCTCGTCTACGGCCCGCCGCGCGGCGTCGACCAGCAAGTGCGTCTTGCCCTGCCCTGCCTCCCCCAGGAGCAGCCAGGTCTTCTTCTCCGCTGTCTGGGCAGCGGGACTCCGCAACAAGCCGTCCAGGCGCTCGCAGGCGTCGAAGGCACGAGCCAGAGCGCGCTCGCACAACCATTGCACGCTCTGCACCGCGGTCACCGGAGCGTTTGCGCCCCGTCCGGCCGCAGGTATGGCGTCGTCGCTTTCACGCTCTTCCTCGGTGAACCGGTCAGCCAGGTCCTTGAACTCACCCAGCCGCTCCAGCATGTCCTCCACCACAGCAGAACTCTGCTCGGCGGGGAAACCGGACGTTGCGGATGCAGCGGACAGGTCGTGGACCAAGGTGTGGGCGCCTTCCCGCAACGCGGGCGTCCACGCGTGCACCCACCGCGCCAGCGCCTGATGGTCGGGGCTGCTGGCCGGCGCGGGATAGCTGTCGTACCAGCGTGTCATCTCGGAAAGGAGGGTCACCACAGCGGCCTGCAGATCCCGGGATCGCTGGACGCCCTGCCTCAAGAACTCCTGCGGCAGGGCGCACGCATCCGCCACACGCGCAAGGGGCAACGTCACATGATGCTCGGGTGTGTACCGCGCCTCGGCCAGACGCTCAGCAAGCGTGACCTGTTCCCTGAACCACTCGCTGCCCAGCGCCCGCCGTTCGAAGAAGAACCACTGACGCCCCTCATTTCCAGGCCGGGTCAACCGCTCCAGCAGCTCACCGCCACCGACGTAGCGGATGTCCACGTCGGCAAGACCGGGCAAGTCCTTCTTCCACCGGGCGACGTTGCTGTTCCACCGCTCCCTCGCACCGGTACGCGCCTTCCCGCGCGGGGTGACAGGGGTGGGGTCGGAGAGGTCGAAGGGGGTGAGGAATTCAAGCCGGACGATCTTCCGGTTCGCGATGTTCTCACCGACTGTTTTGGCGCTCTTCTTCGCCTGAGGGATGAGATCGTCGATGTTGTGGACGAACTTGACCTGGTATCCGTGCGCAGCACTGCCGTCGGGCGCCTGGTCATACCATTCGACGCCGCCGTCCGGAGCAGCAGTCTTGATCGTCTCCCAGCCCGGAGGCGCCGGCGTCCGGAGCTGGAAACAGAGTTCCTCGAACGCGCGATGCTGGCTGCCGTCCCATTCCCGGATGCTGTGCCAGTTGTGTGCCCTGCTGTCGTTCGATGCCACTGCCGTCCTCTGACCGTCCCGCCGCCCCACTGTGCGCGTGTCGGATCCCAGCGTAGAGGGCTGCGCTGACACACCAAGTTTTCCTGGGTCGATGGACCGGATCAGGCGTAGGAATTCCGTTGTAGCCGGTGCTGACCCGAGCGCTGCCGGCCATGACGGTCAGGAGTGGACGGGTAGTCAACGCCTTGTCAGCGCGCTCAGTCATGTTGAGCATCGGTTCGGTCGAAGTCATCCGGCAGTGATCGAGTCATGCCGCTGTACCGGGATCGATGGGACGGTTGTGCAGTGCCGTCCCAGGCGGAGGTCTGACTCATGAGATCTATGACCGAAGTGTCCAGTCACAGACCTGTCGACTGTCGTCGCGGGATGCTGCCTGCCACCGAGCCACAGGGCGTGTCCCAATAGGGGCCTTGCCGAGTTCAGGCGCCATCACGGTTCAGACCGCCCATGCGGGCCGGTGCGATCCGCCCAGCACGTCACCACCCGGGAGGCGAACCACCATGACGACCAGACAGCGCAGCACCTCCTCGAACACGGACCCGCCCGTGCGGAGAGAGGTCGTACTGGGCGTGGACACGCACGGCGAGATGCATGTCGCTGCCGTGACCTCCCCGCTGGGGAAGGTCCTGGGTAACGAGTCGTTTCCGGCCACGGCGGCCGGCTATCGGCAGCTGCTCGTGTGGGCCCGCAAGCGGGGGACGGTGCGCCGGGCCGGCGTGGAGGGCACCGGCACCTTCGGCGCGGGCCTGTCCCGCTACCTGGTGACCCAGCAGATCCAGGTGTTCGAAGTGAACCGGCCCGACCGGTCGGCCCGCCGGTTGCTCGGTAAGTCGGACCCGCTCGATGCGCAGGCCGCAGCGCGAGCCGTGCTCAGTGGTCGCGCCCGGGCCCAGGCCAAATCCGGCGACGGACCCGTGCACAGCGCCCGGATCTACAAACTCGCCAAGGACTCCGCGGTCAAGGCCCGCACCCAGGCGATCAACCAGCTCAAGGCCGTCCTGGTCATCGCCGACCCCGCCCTGCGGGAACGGTTGTCGACCTTGGGCAATGCCGAGCTGTTCCGCACCTGCGCGACCCTCAGCCCACCCGATGGTGGGGGAGACGAGGACGCGGTGGCCCAGGCCACCCACATGACATTACGCATGCTCGCCGAACGCATCGAACAGCTCAGCGGACAGATCAACGAGCTGAACCAACGCCTGACCCGGCTCGTCGAACGCTACGCGCCGCAACTGCTCGTACCGGTGGGCATCGGCCCGGACAGTGCCGCCACTCTCCTGATCACCATGGGGGACAATCCCGAGCGACTGAACACTGAGGCGTCCTTTGCTGCCCTTTGCGGAGTCAGCCCCATCGAGTACTCCTCTGGCCGGCGGTGCACGCGTCGGCTCAACTACGGCGGCGACCGTCAGGCGAACGCTGCCCTGCACCGCATCGTGTTCACCCGCCTGCGCCACGACCCGCGCACCCGGGCGTACTACGAACGCCGCACCCAGGAGGGCAAGACCCGCCGTGAGATCATCCGATGCCTCAAGCGATATGCCGCCCGCGAGGTCTTCAACCTGGTCAGACCGGTTTCCCGCGCCCCCGCGTTATAGGGGCGTCCGTGAGACGTGAGAGGGTCGGGGGCGTGAGCGAGACACCACCCAACACCCTGCAATACCGCTTTGACGGGCCAGAAGACGCTCCGGTCCTGATCCTGGGTCCCTCACTGGGTACCACATGGCACATGTGGGACCGCCAGGTGCCCGAACTGGCCGAGCAATGGCGGATCTTCCGCTTCGACCTGCCCGGTCACGGCGGCGCCCCGGCCCACCCGGCGGGCTCCGTCGCCGACCTGGCCGCGCGGCTGCTGGCCACCCTCGACGCGCTCGGCGTGCAGCGGTTCGGCTACGCGGGCTGCGCGCTCGGCGGCGCGGTCGGCGTGGAGCTGGCCCTGCGCCACCCCGAGCGGGTCGCCTCGCTCGCGCTGATCGCGGCCTCGCCGCGGTTCGGCACGGCGGACGAGTTCCGGCAGAGGGGCGTCATCGTCCGCACCAACGGCCTCGACCCCATCGCCCGCACCTCGCCCGACCGCTGGTTCACCACCGGCTTCGCGGCGGCCCAGCCCGCGATCACCGACTGGGCCGTGCAGATGGTGCGCACCACCGACCCCGGCTGCTACATCGCGGCCTGCGAGGCGCTCGCCTCGTTCGACGTGCGCGCCGAACTCGGCCAGGTCGGCGTGCCGACCCTGGTCCTCGTCGGCTCGGACGACCAGGTCACCGGACCGGCCGAGGCACGCACCCTGGTGGCCGGCATCCCGGACGCCCGCCTCGCCGTCGTCCCCGGCGCCTCCCACCTGGTGCCCGTGGAGCAGCCCGCCGCCGTCACCGACCTGCTGGTCCGGCACTTCTCCACCGCCTGGCAGCCCGCCTACGACCACAGCACGGGCCAGACCGCCGTCCCCGGCGTCTCCCTCCGCCAGATCCCGGCGGCGCCCCCGCAGGCCGCGCCCATCGCCGAGATCGCGCCCGCGCCCGTGGTGCCGCCGCCGCAGGCGACGGGCCGCCCCGACCCCTACGACGCGGGGCTGAAGGTGCGCCGCGAGGTGCTCGGCGACGCCCATGTGGACCGGGCCCTGTCGCAGGCCGACGACTTCTCGGGCGACTTCCAGGAGTTCATCACCCGCTACGCCTGGGGCGAGATCTGGGACCGCCCCGGCCTCGACCGGCGGTCCCGCTCCTGCGTCACGCTCACCGCGCTGGTCGCCGGCGGCCACCTGGACGAGCTGGCCTTCCACACCCGCGCCGCGCTGCGCAACGGCCTCACCCCCGACGAGATCAAGGAGGTCCTGCTCCAGGCGGCGGTCTACTGCGGCGTACCGGCGGCGAACAGCGCCTTCCGGGTGGCGCAGCAGGTCATCCGCGAGGAGACGACGCCCACCGAATGAGCGCCGGGTCCGCCGGAGGCAGGATGGACCCATGACGCCCACGACGCCCACGACGCCCATGAAGCTCACGAAGAAGTCGCACGCCTGCGTCCGCCTGGAGAAGGACGGACGCACGCTCGTCATCGACCCGGGCGCGTTCACCGAGGAGGACGCCGCGCTCGGCGCGGACGTCCTCCTCGTCACGCACGAGCACCCCGACCACTTCGACGAGGCCCGGCTGCGGGCGGCCATGGAGGCCGGCCCGGGCACCGAGATCTGGACCCTGAGGTCCGTCGCGGAGAAGCTCGCGGCCGCCTTCCCGGGCCGCGTCCACACCGTCGGCCACGGCGACGCCTTCACCGCCGCCGGCTTCGACGTCCAGGTCCACGGCGAACTGCACGCCGTGATCCACCCGGACCTCCCGCGGGTCACCAACGTCGGCTACCTGATCGACGGCGGCCGCGTCTTCCACCCCGGAGACGCGCTCACCGTCCCCGGCCACCGGGTGGAGACCCTGCTGGCCCCGGTCCAGGCCCCCTGGAACAAGATCTCCGAGGTCATCGAGTACGTCCGCGAGGTCCGGCCGCAGCGGGTCTACGACATCCACGACGCCCTCCTGACCGACCTCGCCCGCCCCATCTACGACACCCACCTCGGCAACCTGGGCGGCGCGCCGCACGGCCGGCTGGCGTCCGGGGCCTCCGCGGAGCTCTGAGGACGGCACTGTCACAGGCTCCGGGTAGGTTGTGAGGCATGCGCATCGCGACCTGGAACGTCAACTCGATCACCGCCCGCCTGCCGAGGCTCCTGGCCTGGCTGGAGAGCAGCGGCACCGACGTGCTCTGCCTCCAGGAGGCCAAGGTCGCCGAGGAGCAGTTCCCGGTCGACCAGCTGCGCGAGCTGGGCTACGAGGCGGCGGTCCACGCCACCGGCCGGTGGAACGGCGTGGGGGTGCTCTCCCGCGTCGGCCTCCAGGACGTCGTCAAGGGCCTGCCCGGCGACCCCGGCTACGACGGCGCCCCGGAGCCCCGCGCGATCTCCGCGACCTGCGGCCCGGTCCGCGTCTGGTCGGTCTACGTGCCGAACGGCCGCGAGGTGGACCACCCCCACTACGCCTACAAGCTCCAGTGGTTCGAGGCCCTCAGGGCCGCCGTCGCCGGTGACGCGGCGGGCAGCCGCCCGTTCGCCGTGCTGGGCGACTACAACGTGGCGCCCACGGACGACGACGTCTTCGACCCGGCCGCCTTCGAGGGCTCCACCCACGTCACCCCCGCCGAGCGCGCCGCCCTCGCCTCCCTGCGCGAGGCGGGCCTGGCGGACGTCGTCCCGCGCCCCCTGAAGTACGAGCACCCCTTCACGTACTGGGACTACCGCCAGCTCTGCTTCCCCAAGAACCGCGGCATGCGCATCGACCTGGTGTACGGCAACGCGCCCTTCGCCAAGGCCGTGCAGGACGCCTACGTCGACCGTGAGGAGCGCAAGGGCAAGGGCGCCTCGGACCACGCGCCGGTCGTCGTCGACCTGGAGGTGTAGTCCGTACTCCCGGTGGTGCCCCGCCCGTTGACGTGCGGACCGCCGTGGCAGCGCGCCCGTGATCGGTACGGCGGCCCGCGCGCCTGTGGTGTGCGTGGCGGTACGAATGTCAGGCTGGTGCCATGGAGATCCCCTTTCTTGGCAAATGGCGCAAGAGGCGTGACCCTGCCGCCGGTGTGGCGGTGTTCCCCGAGGACGGCGACGGACCGGGCGGCTACGGCGATCTCCTGGCCGAATGCGAGCTGCTGCGCTCCCTGGCGGGGCGGGAGGGCGCGGCGCTCGACGACACCGCCGCCTCGCTGGAGACGCTCGACCAGTTGGTGCCGCGCTGGCGCGACGACGACGAACTCCTGCCCTGGCTCGGCAACGACGCCGGGCTGTACCTCGGCACGGTCGTGGTGCGCACCGTGCCCGGCGCCGGCTGGCGGATCCGGCCCGACGGCCGCCCGGTGGTCCGTCTCGCCTCCGGCCGCGAGATCGACGTCGTCTCCGACGGCCAGGCCTGGGCCGCCCACGGCGTCCCCGAACTGTCCCAGGTGTACGCCGAGGTCGCCGAGGCCTGAGCCCCCGGCCCGGACCGGCGGGTACGCCACGATGACGTCGGCGACGGGGCGCCGCCGGGACTCGCCCGGTCCGGGCAGCCCCAGCGCCGTCGTCGTCCCAGCATCTCCTGGTGCCGCCGCCCACGGCCCGCACCCGGCGGGCGCGGGCCGGACGAGGCCCGTCACGAAGCGGCTCCCGGCCCCGGAACCCCCGCGCACCGCGCACCGCCCCCCTGACCGTGCGCGGCACCCCGCACCGTGCGCCGCAGCCGGTGCCGCGTCAGGCCTTCCGACGGCCCGCCCCTGTCGGCCGCCACCGTTCTCCGGACAGCCGGCCCCCACCGGTCCCCGGGGGCCTGTCCAACGCTCCGGGTCCTCACCGGTCCTGGCGGGTGCCGACCGATCTCCTGGTCGTTGCCGACCGGTCCCCACCGGTCCTGGCGGGTGCCGACCGATCTCCTGGTCGTTGCCGACCGGTCCCCACCGGTCCTGGCAGGCACCGGCCGACTCCCCGGTCGTTGTCGACCGGCCCCCTGGCGGCCGGCCCCGCGGCCGACCCGACGGCCCCGCGCCGGTGACCGGCCCGAGCCCGTCGCCGCGCACTCCGTGCCCGCCCCGCAGTCTCCGTTCGCCGGCCGTTCCCTCACCCGGAACCTCGGCTAGCATGGTCCGTTCATCCCCGCGGTCGGACGCGCGCCGCACCGCACCGGGGATGTGCAGGGCGCTCACCTCGGCCGTCGCCGCGGCGGGGGTGCTGCCGCCGGGTGGGAGCCCCCACGGTCCTTCGGCCGCGGGGGCAGTGGTCCACAGAGCTCCATCCGTCCGGCCGCGCGGCCGGAGATCACTGCTCGCGCAGGGGAACGACCCGACGGACGGGGCGTTCTGGGCGGGGAGAAGGTCAGCCGCGCGCCGGACGGGTCGTGCTCGAAGAGCACCGGCCGACGACCGACGATCCCGCCAACAGGAGGACTCAGGACGCCCGGTGGGAGGTCCGTGCGGCGGTCGCCTGGGCCGGCAGTGGTGTCTGGGCCGCCCGTGTCACGTCCGAGACCAGTTCGACCACGTCCGGGCCGTACGCCTGTGAGTTGACCACCTTCAGCAGGAGCACGAAGGAGCTGTCGCCGTGCTTGCGGTGCAGCCGTTCGTGGTGGCGGGCGAGGTAGCGGGTCGCGGCCTGGTTGGTGATCGCGCGCTGCCCGCAGAACAGGAACACCGGTCGTGTCTCGTGCCGCTGGCCCACGGTGAGCCGGGCCAGCAGCACGTACTCGGTGACGCCCGGCTCCATGCGGTAGCGCTCGCCGCCGATCTGGAACGCGCCCCGGTCGGGCCCCGGTTCGGGATCGATGTTGACCCGTACGCCCGGCAGCATCGCCGCCATGTGCGCCGTCATGCGCCGGTTGGAGCCGGGACCGCCCACGCAGAACTCGGTGCGCTCACCGAAGCCCTGATGGACCGTGTCCTGCGTGACCACCTGGACGTGCGCGCCGCAGTCCTTGACCAGCGCGGAGAGTTCCAGGAGGGCGAAGACGTCGAAGCGGTGGACCGCCGGTTCGGCGGTCGCCGGATCCCGGTTGACGACCAGCAGCGACTCCGAGTTGTCCGGCAGCCCGAAGAACGTCTGCTTGCGCCGCAGCTTCCGCTTCCACAGGTAGGTACGGGCCACCCAGCCGAGCGCGGCGCTGATACCGGCCGCGACCACACCCAGGACGATGTTGCGCACGTCGTCATTCATGGGCGCGCATGCTAGCGGGCGAACGCAAACCTGTGTTCGACACGCGCTTCCACGCGCTCCTGACGGGGCGTCGGTGGGTGGCATAGGCTGCGCGGACGGACCCGGACTGGAGGTACGGATGCGTCGCCCTGTCGCGCGGAAGCTGTCGGTCCTGGCGGTCTCTGCCGCCGTCGTGTCGGTGGGAGCGACCGCCCCACCGACCGCACCGGACACGCCGGTCGAGAAGACCCCGGTCGCCGTCGGCTACGGCGGCGCCGTCGCCAGCGTCGACGCGGACGCCTCCGCGGCCGGTATCGAGGTACTGCGCAAGGGCGGCAACGCCGTCGACGCGGCCGTCGCCACCGCCGCCGCCCTCGGTGTCACCGAGCCGTACTCCGCCGGCATCGGCGGAGGCGGCTACTTCGTCTACTACGACGCCACGTCCCGCACCGTGCACACGATCGACGGCCGGGAGACCGCCCCGCTCACCGCCGACGCGGACCTCTTCCTGGAGAACGGCAAGCCCCTCGCCTTCGCCGACGCCGTCAGCAGCGGCCTCGGCGTGGGCACCCCGGGCACGCCCGCCACCTGGGCGACCGCCCTCGACAAGTGGGGCAGCAGGAAGCTCGGCACGGTACTGGAGCCCGCCGAGCGCCTCGCCCGCGACGGCTTCACCGTCGACGACACCTTCCGCACCCAGACCGCCGCCAACGAGACCCGCTTCCGCTACTTCCCGGACACCGCCGAACTGTTCCTGCCCGGCGGCGCGCTCCCCGTCGTCGGCTCGACGTTCAAGAACCCCGACCTCGCCCGCACCTACGCGGAACTGGCGGGGAAGGGCGTGCGCGCCCTGTACCGGGGGGACATCGCCGACGACATCGTCGACACCGTCAACCACCCGCCGGTCGACCCGGCCTCCGGCTGGAACGCCCGCCCCGGCGCGCTGTCGGAGAAGGACCTCGCCGCCTACCGCGCCAAGCTCCAGGCGCCCACCAGGACCACCTACCGCGGCCTCGGCGTCTACTCCATCGCGCCCTCCTCCTCCGGCGGCACGACCGTCGGCGAGGCGCTCAACATCCTGGAGCGGACGGACCTGTCGAAGGCGAGCGAGACCCAGTACCTGCACCGCTTCATCGAGGCCAGCCGCATCGCGTTCGCCGACCGCGGGCGCTGGGTCGGCGACCCCGCCTTCGAGGACGTACCCACCGCGGAACTGCTCTCGCAGCGCTACGCCGACTCGCGGGCGTGCCTGATCCGCGACGACGCGGTCCTCACCAGCCCGGTCGCCCCCGGCGACCCGCGCGACCCGGCGGCCTGCACCACGGGCGGTACGGCCGCGCCGACGACGTACGAGGGCGAGAACACCACCCATCTGACGGTGGCCGACAAGTGGGGGAACGTCGTCTCCTACACCCTGACCATCGAGCAGACCGGCGGCAGCGGCATCACCGTCCCCGGGCGCGGCTTCCTCCTCAACAACGAGCTGACGGACTTCTCCTTCGCCCCGGCCAACCCGGCCGTCCACGACCCGAACCTGCCCGGCCCGGGCAAGCGGCCGCGGTCGTCGATCTCACCCACGATCGTCCTCGACCGGAACGACAGGCCGGTGGTGGCGCTCGGCTCGCCCGGCGGCGCCACCATCATCACGACCGTGCTCCAGACCCTCACCGGCTTCCTCGACCGGGGACTGCCGCTCGTCGACGCCATCGCCGCGCCCCGCGCCAGCCAGCGCAACGCGGCCCAGACCGAACTCGAACCGGGCCTGTACGGGAGCGGGACGGCGAAGGCCCTCGAAGCGCTGGGGCACTCCTTCCGGCTGAACGCGGAGATCGGCGCGGCCACCGGCGTGCAGCGGCTGCCCGACGGCAGGTGGCTGGCGGCCGCCGAGACGGTACGGCGCGGTGGCGGCTCGGCACAGGTGGTGCGCCCCGCCTCATAGCGCGCCCGCTTCATGGGGCGCCCCGCTTCATGGGGCGCCCCGCCTCACAGCTCCGGCGGGGGGACGTCCGTCGTGGGGACGGGGGGCGTGGGGACGGGCGGCGGCGGGGTGCCGAACGCCAGCCGTCCGTTCCCGACGTCCACGCTCACCCGGTCGCCCTCCCGCACCCGTCCGTCGAGCAGCAGCCGGGACAGCTCGTTGTCGACCTCGCGCTGGATGGTGCGGCGCAGCGGACGCGCACCGTACTCGGGCTGGTAGCCGCGCTCGGCGAGCCAGTCGACGGCCGCGTCCGTGAACTCCACCGTGATGCCCTGCGCGCGCAGCAGCCGACGGGTCTGCTCCAGCAGCAGATCGGTGATCTCCCTCAGCTGCCCGCCGGTCAGCTGACGGAAGACGACGATCTCGTCGATGCGGTTGAGGAACTCCGGCCGGAAGTGCTCGCGCAGCGGCCGCAGGATCTGCTCCCGCCGCGCCACCTCGTCGGCGTCCGTGCCGCCCGACCCGAAACCGATGCCGGCGCCGCGCCGGGTGATGACCTCCGACCCCAGGTTGCTGGTCATCACGATGACCGTGTTGGCGAAGTCGACCGTGCGGCCCTGGGAGTCGGTGAGCCGGCCGTCGTCGAGCACCTGGAGCAGGATGTTGAAGACGTCAGGGTGCGCCTTCTCCACCTCGTCGAGCAGCAGCAGCGAGTACGGGTGCCGGCGCACGACCTCGGTGAGCTGGCCCGCCTCCTCGTGGCCGACGTAGCCGGGCGGGGCACCGACCAGCCGGCTGACGGTGTGCCGCTCCTGGTACTCGCTCATGTCGAGGCGCACCATGCGCTCCTCGCTGCCGAACAGCGCCTCGGCGAGGGCGCGGGCCAGCTCCGTCTTGCCGACGCCGGTCGGGCCGAGGAAGAGGAAACTGCCGATCGGCCGGTCCGGGCTCGCGAGACCGGCGCGGGAGCGCAGCACCGCGTCGGAGACGACCCGCACGGCCTGGTCCTGGCCGATGACCCGCTCGTGCAGATGCTCCTCCAGGCCCAGCAGCCGCTCCTTCTCCTCCTGGGTGAGGCTGGCGACGGGGATGCCGGTCTGCCGGGACACCACCTCGGCGACGGCCCCCGCGGTGACCTCCAGGTCGAGTCCCTCGTCCGCCTCGCCGCCTCCGGCCGCGTCCTCGATGCGCTGCCTCAGCTCGACGATCCGGTCCCGCAACTGGGTCGCCTGCTCGTACTGCTCGTCCGTGACCGCCTGGTCCTTGTCCCGGACGAGCTGCTCGACCTCGCGCTCCATGGCGCGCACGTCCGTGCCCTTCGTCCGGGCGCCGAGGCGGACCCGGGCGCCGGCCTGGTCGATCAGGTCGATGGCCTTGTCCGGCAGCCGCCGGTCGGTGAGGTACCGGTCGGACAGCTCCACGGCCGCGACCAGCGCCTCGTCGGTGTAGCGGACCTGGTGGTGGGCCTCGTAGCGGTCCCGCAGCCCGCGCAGGATCTCGATCGTGTCCGGCACCGACGGCTCGGGCACCAGGATCGGCTGGAAGCGGCGGGCCAGCGCCGCGTCCTTCTCGATCCGCCGGAACTCCTCCAGCGTCGTCGCGCCCACGATGTGCAGCTCGCCGCGGGCCAGCGGCGGCTTGAGGATGTTGCCCGCGTCCAGGGAACCGCCCTCCCCGCCTCCGCCGGCGCCGACGACGGTGTGCAGCTCGTCGATGAAGACGATCAGCCGGTCGGAGTGGGTGCGGATCTCGTCGACGATGGTGTTCAGACGTTCCTCGAAGTCGCCCCGGTAGCGGGTGCCGGCGACCACGCCGGTCAGGTCCAGGGCGACGACCCGGCGCGCGGTGAGGACGTCCGGCACGTCGCCGTCCGCGATGCGCTGGGCGAGCCCCTCCACGACGGCGGTCTTGCCGACGCCCGCGTCGCCGATCAGCACCGGGTTGTTCTTGCCGCGCCGGGAGAGCACCTCGATGGTCTGCTCGATCTCGTCGTCGCGTCCGATCACCGGGTCGATACGGCCCTGGCGGGCCAGGTCGGTGAGATCACGCCCGTACTTGTCCAGCGTGGGCGTGCCGGTGGGCCGGGGCCGCTCCGTCCGGTCCTGCGGGGCGTCCGGGGCCTCCGTCGCACCGCCGCCCGAGGGCGCGAACCGGGCCGCGTTCAGGATGTGGCCGGCCGCGGAGTCCGGGTTCGCCGCGAGGGCGCTCAGCACGTGCTCCGGGCCGATGTGGCCCGCGCCGCGCGACCGGGCCAGGTCATGGGCGTCCAGCAGGGCGCGCTTGGCGGCCGGGGTGAGGGACAGCGAGGTGAGGGCCGGCGAGTCGCCCGGCGGGTGCTGGGCAGGGCCCGACCGCTCGTCGATCTCCGTCGCGAGGGAGTCGGGGTCGGCGCCGGCCCGGCTCAGCAACGTGCGCGTCGGCTCCGTCACGAGGGCGGCGCGCAGCAGGTGCTCGGTGTCCAGATCGCGGCTGCCGTGCTCGGCGGCGTACTGCGCCGCGCCGCGGACCAGGTCCCTGGCCGGCTGGCTGAGGAGCTGGCCGATGTTGATCTGGCGGGGGCCGGGGCGGGGCCCGCCGAAGAAGCGGGCCAGGAATTCACCGAAGGGGTCGTTGTAGCCCTCCGGGCTGGTGAAGCCGCTGGTCATGGCGTTCCGTTCCATCGACTGCACTGCCGGTGCGACGGGTGCCCCTGCCGTGCGGTGCTAACCCTGCGAGGTGGGTGGGGACACCGTGTCCACCTTGTCACGGTCGTTGGTGGGCAGCATGTTGTGCCGGGTGGTCGGGGTGGTCGGGGTGGTCGGGGTGGTCGGGGTGGTCCGGTGGTCGGGTGGTCCGGCTGGTCGGGGTGGTCGGAATGGTCCGGTGGTCGGGGTGGTCGGGTGGTCCGTGGTTCCGGCGCGCGCGGGTGGCGGAGGGGAGGAGGGGGCGGAGGGAGCGCGGGTGGTGCGGGTGGTGCGGCGGCTGCGGGCCGTGGGGCCGGGCGCGCGGCCCCCGTGGTCCCCGGTGGCCCCCCGCGCCCCCTCCCGGGCGCTGTTCTACCGCCGCTCGGTGAGGATGCGCGGGCCCGACTCCGTGATCGCCACCGTGTGTTCCGCGTGGGCCGCCCTCGAACCGTCGTTCGTCCGGAGGGTCCAGCCGTCGGGTGCCTCGTGGTAGCCGTCCGTGCCGCCGGCGATGACCATGGGCTCGATCGCCAGGACCAGGCCGGGGCGCAGCGGGAGGCCCCGGCCCGGCCGGCCCTCGTTGGGCACCGGCGGGTCCTCGTGCATCCGGCGGCCGATGCCGTGCCCGCCGAAGCCGTCCGGGATGCCGTAGCCGGCGGCCCGGCAGACCGCGCCGACGGCATGGGCGATGTCGCCGATGCGGTTGCCCACGACGGCCGCCTCGATGCCGGCCGCGAGGGCCCGTTCGGCGGTCTCGATCAGGCGCAGGTCCGCCGGACGCGGCCGGCCCACGGTGAAGCTGATCGCCGAGTCGCCGGCCCAGCCGTCGAGCTGTGCGCCGCAGTCGATCGAGAGCAGGTCGCCGTCGCGCAGCCGGTAGCCGTCGGGGATGCCGTGGACGATCGCCTCGTTCACGGACGCGCAGATCACCGCCGGGAAAGGGGTGGGTGCGAAGGACGGCCGGTAGCCGAGGAACGGTGAGGCCGCCCCCGCGGCGCGCAGCACGTCGCGCGCCACCTCGTCCAGCTCCAGCAGGGAGACCCCCACGTCGGCGGCGTCCCGCACGGCCGTCAGCGCACGCGCGACCACCTGGCCCGCCTCGTACATGGCATCGATCGATGTGTCCGTCTTCAGTTCCACCATGCCAATTACTATACCGGTATTAGAATGACGGCATGGTGCGCACCCCGTTGACCCCCGAAGAGCGCGAACGCGGCGAGCGGCTCGGCGGCCTCCTCCGCGAGGCCCGAGGCGGCCGCAGCATGACCGAGATCGCGGCGATCGCCGGCATCTCCGCCGAGACCCTCCGCAAGATCGAGACCGGCCGGGCCCCGACCCCGGCCTTCTTCACGGTCGCCGCCCTGGCCCGGGCCCTCGGGCTGTCCCTGGACGAGCTGGCGGAGCGGTGCGCGCTCGTGCCGGTGTGAGCCGGGAGCGAGGGGCGTCCCGCCTCACCCTCCCGCCCCTCCCGCGTCACCCCGGAAAACTCCCCGTAGCCGCGCTGTAACACAACTCGTGTTTTCTACGGAGCGTGATGCTCCGGTCGCTCGGGAGGTGGACGATGGCTCCGGATCGGTTCCCGGCCCCGGTGCGGGAGTTCGCGGACTACCTGGACGGCCTCCTGGCGCGCCTGGACCAGGGCGCCGGCTGGTGCGCGGTGTTCTGGCAGCGCGACCCGGACGGCATGCGAGCCTGTCTCGACGGGCACGAGGTGCCGCCGTGGGACGTCGTGGAGGCGCTGCTCCAGGACCTGGCCGCGGAGTACGGCACACCGGCCGCCGCCCAGGACGCGGAGCGGGCCCGGTTCCTGCACCTCGCCGCCCTGGTCGCCCATGACGACCGGCCCGGCGGCCGCGACTCCCTGGAGGGCCGGCTCGACGTCCTGCTGCGCGAACAGCGCCACGCGGTCGGGCGCCGGGCCGAACTGAGCCGTCTGCTGGCCGCCGCGGCCGACCGCGACGAGACCGACGCCCTCCGCCTCGACCTCGCCTGGGCCCACGACGACCACGAGCGGGCCACCGCCCGCTGCGCCGAACTGCGGTACCGGATCGCGGAGGCCGACCGGCGCGCGGAGGACGGGCGGACGCCGACCCCGCACCCGACGCGGCGGACCGCCGACGGCCCCGGCCCGAGCGCCACGGCGCCGACGTACGCCGATGCCCCGATCGCCACGCCCTCCGTGTACGCCGACGTCCCGATCGCCACGCCCTCCGTGTACGCCGACGTCCTGACCGTCACGCCATCCGCGTACGTCGACACCCCGAGCACCACGGCGCCCACGTACACCGACGGCCCGATCGCCTCCGCCACACCCGCACCCGCACCCGCACTCGCCCCCGCTCCCGCCCCTGCGCCCGCTCCCACCCCCACCCCCACCCCCACCCCCAAGCAGCGCAAGCGCCGGCGGGGCAGTGCCCGTTTCGCCGGCCTGGTGGAGGTGGAGGAGGAGGCCGCCGCCCCCGTCGTAGTACCGCCCGCCGCCGAACCCGCGCTGTCCGCGTTCGCCGCGTCCCCGCCCGCCGCGTCCGCCTCGGCCGTGTCCCCGTCCGCCGCCCGCCGCGCCCCACGCGGGGCCCGCTTCGCCGGGGCCGCCGAGGCCGTGGCGGAGCGGCCCGAGCCGGGGGGCGAGGCGTGGGCCGAGCCGGGGGACGCGGTGGCGCGGCGGGAGAGCGCCGAGGCGGTGGACCGGCTGGTGCGGCTGCGTGCCGAGGGCCGCAGCGGAGAGGCCCATGCCCTGCTCGCGGAACTCGCGTACTGGCCCGCCGCCCGGATCCCGCTGCTCGCCGCCGACCTCCGCCGCGCCGGGCTCGACGCCGACTGGACGACCCTGCTGTGGGAGGCCGCCTCGCTGCCCGCCGAGCGGCTGGTCGCCGCCGCGGACGCCCTGGCCGAGGCGGGGCACACGGCCGACGGGGAGCAGATCCTGCGGCAGGGCGTCGTCCGGCCGGCCGACGAGATCGGGGAGGCCGTCCGCGGACTGCTCGCACAGGGCCGCCGCCCCGCGGCACGGGCGCTGCTCGACGCCTACGTCCGGGTGCGCACCCCCGAGGAGGCGGCCCGCAGCGCCGCCCCGGACCCGCAGGTCCTCGTCCCGCTGCTGCTGGAGGCGGCCCGGGGCGTGTCCGACGAGCGGCACCGGTACCTGGCGCACGCCCTGCGGGCCGCCGGTCTCACGGCCTGACCGGTGCCCGCCGGATACGCCGTACGGCCGTGGCTCACCCACCGGAGTGTGAAACGCGATCGACACCGCGGGTTGACGACGATGGTCTTGGCAAGCCCGTCCGGGAGGCTTACGTTCGTCCCTCTACGGCCGTCGTCTACGGGCGTAGAGGCTCTGGCGTTCCCCGTCGAAGGAGCAGCTCATGGCCAACGTCGTCCGTGCCGCCCTGGTCCAGGCCACCTGGACCGGCGACACCGAGTCCATGGTGGCGAAACACGAGGAGCACGCCCGTGAGGCGGCCCGGCAGGGCGCGAGGATCATCGGGTTCCAGGAGATGTTCAACGCCCCCTACTTCTGCCAGGTCCAGGAGCCGGAGCACTACCGCTGGGCCGAGCCGGTCCCCGACGGGCCGACCGTCCGGCGTATGCAGGACCTGGCCCGCGAGACGGGCATGGTGATCGTCGTCCCCGTCTTCGAGATCGAGCAGTCCGGCTTCTACTACAACACCGCGGCCGTGATCGACGCGGACGGCTCGTACCTCGGCAAGTACCGCAAGCACCACATCCCGCAGGTCGAGGGCTTCTGGGAGAAGTACTACTTCAAGCCGGGCAACCTGGGCTGGCCCGTCTTCGACACCGCTGTCGGCAAGGTCGGCGTCTACATCTGCTACGACCGACACTTCCCGGAAGGCTGGCGGCAACTGGGCCTCAACGGAGCCCAGTTGGTCTACAACCCGTCGGCGACCCACCGCGGCCTGTCCGCCCATCTCTGGCGGCTGGAGCAGCCGGCGGCGGCCGTCGCCAACGAGTACTTCGTCGCCGCCATCAACCGGGTGGGGGTGGAGGAGTACGGCGACAACGACTTCTACGGGACCTCCTACTTCGTCGACCCGCGCGGCCAGTTCGTCGGCGAGCCGGCCGGCGACAAGGACGAGGAACTCGTCGTCCGCGACCTCGACTTCGACCTCGTCGAGCAGGTGCGGCAGATCTGGGCCTTCTACCGCGACCGCCGCCCCGACGCCTACGAGGGGCTGGTGCGCCCGTGAGCGACGACCTGTACGCCCGCCACCGCAGGGTCCTCCCGGACTGGCTCGCCCTCTACTACGACGATCCGCTGGAGATCACCCACGGCGAGGGCCGGCACGTCTGGGACGCGCAGGGCACCAGGTACCTCGACTTCTTCGGCGGCATCCTCACCACGATGACCGCCCACGCGCTGCCCGAGGTGGCGAAGGCGGTCGGTGAGCAGGCCGGGCGGATCGTCCACTCGTCCACGCTCTACCTCAACCGGCCGATGGTGGAACTCGCCGAACGCATCGCCCGGGTGAGCGCCGTCCCCGACGCCCGCGTCTTCTTCACCACCTCCGGCACCGAGGCCAACGACACGGCCCTGCTGCTGGCGACGGCGTACCGGCGCAGCAACACCGTGCTGGCGATGCGCAACAGCTACCACGGCCGCTCCTTCAGCGCGGTCGGCATCACCGGCAACCGCGGCTGGTCCCCGACCTCCCTGTCCCCCCTCCAGACCCTGTACGTCCACGGCGGCGTGCGCACCCGCGGCCCCTACGCCGCGCTCGACGACCGGGCGTTCATCGAGGCCTGCGTGGAGGACCTGAAGGACCTCCTCGGCCACACCCGGCCGCCCGCCGCGCTGATCGCCGAGCCGATCCAGGGCGTCGGCGGCTTCACCTCGCCCCCGGACGGACTCTACGCGGCGTTCCGCCAGGTGCTGCACGAGCGCGGCATCCTCTGGATCGCCGACGAGGTGCAGACCGGCTGGGGCCGCACCGGCGACCACTTCTGGGGCTGGCAGGCACACGGCCGCAACGGGCCGCCGGACATCGTCACCTTCGCCAAGGGCATCGGCAACGGCATGTCCGTCGGCGGTGTCATCGCCCGCGCCGAGATCATGAACTGTCTGGACGCCAACAGCATCTCGACCTTCGGCGGCACCCAGATCACCATGGCGGCCGCCCTCGCCAACCTCGCCCACCTGCTGGAGCACGACCTCCAGGGCAATGCCCGGCGGGTCGGGGGACTGCTCATCGAACGGCTGCGGGCCGTCAGCGCGCACGACCCGGGCGTACGGGAGGTACGCGGGCGCGGACTGATGATCGGCGTCGAGCTCGTCCGGCCCGGCACCGACGAGGCCGACCCGGACCGGGCGGCCGCCGTCCTGGAGGCGGCCCGCGCGGACGGCCTGCTGATCGGCAAGGGCGGCGGCCACAGCACCAGCGCCCTGCGCATCGCACCACCGCTGTCCCTGACCGTCGAGGAGGCCGAGGAAGGCGCCGCGATCCTCGACGGCGCACTCAGGAGCACGCGGCACTGATCGGTACACGGCGCCGAGGTACACGGCACCGAGGAGCACGCGGCACCGAGGAGCACGGCATCGAGGAGCACGCGGCACCGAGGAGCACGGCACCGAGGAGCACGCGGCACCGAGGTGCGTCGCAGCAGCACCACCGCGAGCAAGGGGACAACGCCATGACCAGCACCTGGGAGTACCGGGGGCCCGCGGAGGCCCTGGAGCCCGCCCTGTCGGTCCGTCAGGTCCTCGCCCTGGAACGCGTGCTGGCCGGCGAGCCCGAGGTCGTGGCCGGCGCCGCCCAGCTCGACCGGCCCGTGCGCTGGGTGCACGTCGCCGAGGCCGCCGACGTCGGCGTGATGCTCAGCGGCGGCGAGATGGTGCTCACCACCGGGGTGCTGCTCGCCGGCGACGAGAACGGACAGGCCGAGTACGTCCGCTCCCTGCACCGCGCGGAGGCCGCCGCCGTCGTCCTGGGCCTCGGACGGGCCTTCCCCGCGCCGCCGGACGTGATGCGGCGCACGGCCGAGCGGTGCGGGCTGCCCATGGTCGTCCTGCACCGGCCGTTCCCGTTCGCCGAGCTGACGGAGGAGGTCCAGTCCCGGCTGGTCCGGCGGAAGTTCGCCGCCGTCAGCCTCTCCGAGGCCGTACGGACCGCCCTGACCGGGCTCATCACCGCCGGCGCGCCGCTGCAACGCCTGCTCGACGAGGTCGCCCGGCACAGTGGCTGCCCCGTCGTCGTCACCAACCTCGCCCACCGGGTGCTGGCCACCGCGGGGGAGCGGCCGGCCGTCGACGACGTGCTGCGCGACTGGGAACGCATCGCCCGGCAGGCCGGCGGCAGCGAGGGCGACGGCTGGATCCGCGCCGAGCTGGGGGGCCGCGGCGAACGCTGGGGACAGATCACCCTGTGCGGCCACCGCGGCCCCGCCGCGGGCGGACGGCTGCTCGCCGACCGGGCCGCCGAGGCCCTCGTCCTGCACCGCATGCTCGGCGGCACCGCCGCCCGCAGCTGGGAGGAGCAGTCCGCGCAGGGCCTCTTCACCGACCTGCTCTCCGGCGTCGTACCGGCCCGGCAGCTGCTGCCCCGCGCGCGGGCCGCCGGGCTCCCCGTCAACCGGCGCACCTTCGTCCCGCTGGCCGTCCGCGACGCCGCACCCGCCCGGCTCGACCGCGTCCTGCGGCTGCTGGGACTGCCCGGCCTGGTCGCCGCGCTCACCGGCGGGGCCACCGCCGTCCTGCTCAGCCTCGCCCGCGACCAGGACGCCGAGGCGCTCGCCGCGCACTTCGCGGCCCGGCTGCGCGCCGAGTCGGACGAGGACCGTACCGTCGTCGCCGCGGCCGCCGCGCGGACCGCCTGGGACGACGTGCCCGCCGGGCTGCGCGAGGCGCAGCACGTCGCGGACGCCGTCGCCGACGCCCCGGCCGCCCTCGGACTCCCGCCCGTCGTCCGCCTCAAGGACGTCCGGCTGCGCGGCCTGGTCCGGCTGCTGCGGGACGACCCGCACGTGCAGTCCTTCGCCGAACGCGAGCTGGACGGCCTGCTGTGCGCGGCCGGTGACGACCTGCTCGCCGTCCTGCGCACCTACCTCGCCACCGGCCGCAACAAGTCCCGCACCGCACAGCTCCACCACGTCTCCCGGCCCGCGCTGTACCGCCGGCTGGAGGCGATACGGACCCGGCTCGGGGTCGACCTCGACGACTTCGAGCAGGCCGCGTCCGTGCACATCGCGCTCCTCGCGCACGACGCCCAACAGGGGTGACCACACGCGGCCCGCACACCCGCGCGACAGGGATGACCACACGCGGCCCGCACACCCGCGCGACAGGGATGACCACACGCGGCCCGCACACCCGCGCAACAGAAGTGAAACATGCGACGACCTGCGAAAACGGCGGTGAAACATGGGCCGGCGACAACGTGACACGGTGGTACGCCCCACCCCCGCGGACGTGACACGGTGCACCTCCGAGCGGCCCCGCGGACTTCCTACGCTCCCGGTGCGGACGACGGCACGGCCGGCGGCCGCCCCAGCACACCGAGCGACCGGAGGTCCCGATGAGCCGAGTGATCCGTGCCGCCCTGTTCCAGACCGCGTGGACCGGCGACAAGGAGTCGATGATCCGGGTGCACGAGCAGGCGGTGCGCGACGCGGCCGCCCAGGGCGCCGGCATCCTGTGCTTCCAGGAGCTGTTCTACGGGCCGTACTTCTGCCAGGTCCAGGACCCGGCCTTCTACGAGTACGCCGAGCGCGTCCCCGACGGGCCGGTCGTCCGGCGCTTCCAGGCACTCGCCCGGGAACACGGCATCGTCCTCGTGCTGCCGGTGTACGAGGAGGAGCAGCCGGGCGTCCTCTACAACACCGCCGCCGTGATCGACGCGGACGGTTCCTACCTCGGCAAGTACCGCAAGCACCACATCCCGCAGGTCCAGGGCTTCTGGGAGAAGTTCTACTTCCGTCCCGGGAACGCCGGCTGGCCGGTCTTCGACACCGCCGTCGGCAAGGTCGGGGTGTACATCTGCTACGACCGCCACTTCCCGGAGGGCTGGCGCGCCCTGGGCCTGGCCGGTGCGGAGATCGTCTTCAACCCGTCGGCCACCTCGCGCGGCCTGTCCGCCTACCTGTGGCAGCTGGAGCAGCCGGCGGCGGCCGTGGCCAACGAGTACTTCGTCGGCGCGATCAACCGGGTCGGCGTCGAGGAACTCGGCGCCAACGACTTCTACGGGACCTCCTACTTCGTGGACCCGGAGGCCCAGTTCGTCGGCGAGGTGGCGAGCGACAAGGAGACCGAACTCGTCGTCCGCGACCTCGACCTGGCCAAGCTGCGCGAGGTCCGCGACCGCTGGCAGTTCTACCGCGACCGCCGCACCGACGCGTACGCGCCGCTGACGGCACCCTGACGGCCTGTCCGCGGACCGCTGCCGCCGCCCCCGACGGCCTGCGGACCGCTGCCCGCGCCCCGTCCGGGGCGCGGGACCGCGCCGGTCCGCGGCCGCGCCGCGGGGGCGCGACCGGCCCGCACCACCCGCACCGTCCGACCACGACCCAGCGGAGCCTCCACGCATGAGCAGCCGTACCGTCATCCGGGGTGGCCTCGTCGTCACCGCGTCCGACGAGATCCACGCCGACGTCCTGATCGAGGACGGCCGTGTCGCCGCCCTCGCCGCCTCCGGCACCACGGCCGCCGAGGCCTGGACGGCCGAGCGGACCATCGACGCGACCGGGAAGTACGTGATCCCGGGCGGCGTCGACGCCCACACCCACCTGGAGCTGCCGTTCGGCGGCACCTTCGCCTCCGACACCTTCGAGACCGGCACCCGGGCCGCCGCCTGGGGCGGCACGACCACGATCATCGACTTCGCGGTGCAGAGCGTCGGCCACACCCTCCGGCAGGGGCTGGACACCTGGCACGCCAAGGCCGAGGGCAACTGCGCCGTCGACTACGGCTTCCACATGATCGTCTCCGATGTGAACCAGGAGACGCTCAACGAGATGGACCTGCTCGTGGAGGAGGGCGTGACCTCCTTCAAGCAGTTCATGGCCTACCCGGGGGTCTTCTACAGCGACGACGGCCAGATCCTGCGCGCCATGCAGCGCTCCGCCGAGAACGGCGGCCTGATCATGATGCACGCCGAGAACGGCATCGCCATCGACGTGCTCGTCGAGCAGGCGCTGGCGCGCGGCGAGACCGACCCGCGGTACCACGGCGAGGTGCGCAAGGCCCTCCTGGAGGCCGAGGCCACCCATCGCGCCATCCGGCTCGCCCAGGTCGCGGGCGCCCCGCTGTACGTCGTCCACGTCTCGGCGGCGGAGGCGGTCGCCGAACTGACCAGGGCCCGCGACGCGGGGCTGAACGTCTTCGGCGAGACCTGCCCGCAGTACCTGTTCCTGTCCACCGACAACCTCGCCGAGCCCGGCTTCGAGGGCGCCAAGTACGTGTGCAGCACACCGCTGCGGCCCAGGGAGCACCAGGCGAGCCTGTGGCGGGGGCTGCGGACGAACGACCTCCAGGTGGTGTCGACGGACCACTGCCCGTTCTGCTTCACGGGCCAGAAGGATCTGGGCCGGGGCGACTTCTCGAAGATCCCCAACGGCCTGCCCGGCGTGGAGAACCGCATGGACCTCCTCCACCAGGCCGTCGTCGACGGGCACATCTCGCGCCGCCGCTGGATCGAGATCGCCTGCGCCGGCCCGGCCCGCATGTTCGGCCTGTACCCGCAGAAGGGAACCATCGCCCCGGGCTCGGACGCGGACGTCGTCGTCTACGACCCGCACGCCGAGCAGACGCTCTCCGCCGCGACGCACCACATGAACGTCGACTACTCGGCGTACGAGGGCCGGCGGATCACCGGCCGCGTCGAGACGGTCCTGTCACGGGGCGAACCCGTCATCACCGAGCGGGAGTACACCGGTCGCGCCGGTCACGGCGTCTACCTCCCGCGCTCCACCTGTCAGTACCTCGGTTAGGGAGTGGCGCCATGGACTTCGGACTCGTCCTGCAGACCGACCCGCCGGCCTCGAAGGTCGTCGGCCTCATGAAGCGCGCCGAGCGCAACGGCTTCACCCACGGCTGGACCTTCGACTCCGCGGTGCTCTGGCAGGAACCGTTCGTCATCTACAGCCAGATCCTGTCGAACACGACGAAACTGAAGGTCGGCCCGATGGTGACGAACCCGGGCACCCGCACCTGGGAGGTCACCGCCTCCACCTTCGCCACCCTCAACGACATGTTCGGCAACCGCACGGTGTGCGGCATCGGCCGCGGCGACTCCGCGATGCGCGTCGCGGGCCGCAAGCCCAACACCCTGGCCCGCATCAGCGAGGCCATGAAGGTCATCCGGGCCCTCGGCCGGGGCGAGGAGGCCGACCTGGGCGGCACGGTCGTCCGGTTCCCGTGGATCGGGCCGGGCGCCGAACTGCCCGTCTGGATGGCGGCGTACGGCCCGAAGGCGCTGAAGACGACCGGTGAGGAGGCCGACGGGTTCATCCTCCAGCTCGCCGACCTGTACCTCACCGAGTACATGGTGAAGGCGGTCAAGGACGCGGCGGCCGCCGCCGGCCGCGACCCCGCCGAGGTGACGATCTGCGTCGCCGCCCCCGCGTACGTCACCGACGACGACTCGCCCGAGGCGCTCGCCCACGCGCGTGAGCAGTGCCGCTGGTTCGGCGGAATGGTCGGCAACCACGTCGCCGACCTGGTCGCCAAGTACGGCGAGCACTCCGCCGCCGTCCCCGACGAACTCACCGACTACATCAAGGCGCGCGAGGGCTACGACTACTCCCACCACGGGCGTGCCGACAACCCCGACACCGCCTTCGTGCCCGACGAGATCGTCGACCGGTTCTGCATCGTCGGACCGGTCGAGAAGCACATCGAGAAGCTGAACGCGCTGCGCGCGCTGGGCGTCGACCAGTTCGCCGTCTACGACATGCACGACGCGCAGGAGAAGGTCATCGACGCGTACGGCGCTCAGGTGATCCCGGCCGTCAACGGCTGACCCGCCACCGCGCGTCCGCCCCCTCCTACCCGCCCCACCCCACCCCCATCCCCCCACTCCTGTTCCCCCCCTTCCTCCGCCGTCCCGGGGGAGGGGGCCGAAAGACCCGCACGGCCTTTCCGGACCCGTCCCTCGTTTGATTGGCCTGCCCATGACCGACACCGCTCCCGCGGACATACCGCCGACCTCGCACATCACCCGCGCCGACGGCCGGGTGGAGATCGCCCCCGGTTCGCCGCAGCCCAGCGGCCCCTACGCCAACGAGGACCTGCTGCCGGTCCCCGTCGACCGGCGCACCTGGACCACGTACAACTTCTCCGCGCTCTGGGTCGGCATGGCCCACAACACGGCCTCCTGGACGCTGGCCTCCGGTCTGATCGCCGTCGGCATGGACTGGAAGCAGGCCGTGCTCACCATCGCGCTGGCCAATGTGATCGTGCTGGTCCCGATGCTGCTCACCGGGCACGCGGGACCCAAGTACGGCATCCCCTTCCCGGTCTTCGCCCGCGCCTCCTTCGGTGTCCGCGGCGCCAACCTGCCCGCCGTCGTCCGGGCGCTGGTGGCGTGCGGCTGGTTCGGCATCCAGACCTGGATCGGCGGCGAGGCGATCTACTTCCTCGCCGGGAAGCTGATCGGCAACGGCTGGAGCGACGCCGGGACGATCGGCGGGCACCCCTGGACGATGTGGCTGTCGTTCGCGCTCTTCTGGGCGATCCAGGTCGCGATCATCCACCGGGGCATGGAGACGATCCGCCGCTTCGAGAACTGGGCCGCGCCCTTCGTGCTCGTCGGCGCGCTGGTGATGCTGGTCTGGATGAGCGACAAGGCGGGCGGCTTCGGCCCGCTGCTGGACCAGCCTTCGCGGCTCGGCTGGGGCGGCGACTTCTGGAAACTGTTCTGGCCCTCCCTGATGGGCATGATCGGCTTCTGGTCCACGCTGTCCCTGAACATCCCGGACTTCACCCGCTACGGCCGCAGCCAGAAGGCGCAGACCTGGGGCCAGGCTCTCGGCCTTCCCACGACGATGACGTTGTTCGCGCTGCTGTCCGTGCTGGTCACCTCGGGTTCGCTGGCCGTGTACGGGGAGGCGGTCTGGGACCCGGTCCAGCTCGCCGCGAAGACCGACAACGTGGTGGGCCTGCTGTTCGCGCTGGTGACGGTCCTGGTGGCGACCCTGTCAGTGAACATCGCGGCCAACCTGGTCTCCCCGGCCTTCGACTTCTCCAACATCGCGCCCCGCAGGATCGGTTTCCGGACCGGCGCGCTCGCCACCTGCGTCCTCGGCGTGCTCATCTTCCCGTGGAAGCTGTACTCCGACCCGCAGGGCTACATCTTCACCTGGCTCGGCCTGGTCGGGGGTCTGCTCGGCACGGTCGCCGGCATCCTCATCGCCGACTACTGGATCCTGCGCCGCGCCGACCTCGACCTGACCGACCTGTACCGCGCCGGCGGCCGCTACTGGTACGCGGGCGGCTGGAACTGGCGGGCCGTCGTCGCCTTCGTGGCCGGCGGTGTCCTCGCCGTCGGCGGCGCCGGGTTCGAGCCGCTGATCGACGGCCGGCCCGTCCCGGCCCTGGAGCCGCTGGCCGACTACGGCTGGGCGGTGGGGCTGGGCACCTCGATGGCGCTGTACCTGGCGCTGATGCTCCTCGCGGGGCGCGGCAGGCGCCCCGTGTGACCGCGCCCGCCGGCCGCGCGGCCCCTCGGCCCGACGGCGCGGCCCGGAGAGGGTACGAAGCCCCTCCGGGCCGCGCCCGGTTCACCCTCCGGGCCGCGCCGGTTCACCCTCCGGGCCGCGCCCGGTTCAGTCAGTTCACCGAGGCCTGCAACGAGGCGACCGCTTCCTTCGCCGCCTTGATCGCGCCCTCGTTGATCTCGTCCGTGCTCGGCGCCTTCTTCGTCTCGAAGTCGCTGCCGTTGTAGGTGATGATCACCAGCGCGTTGGAGACCCGGGCGATCACCACGCCCTCACGGGTCTGCTGCTTGTCCTCGGTGGTGAGGTTGACCACGGAGTAGCCCTCCTCCCCGAGCCCCGGCACCGCCCCGCCGCCGCTCTTCTCCGCGATCCGCTCCTTGTACGACGTCCCGGCCGCGTCGTCCGAGTCCATCAGCTCGAAGGAGACGTCCAGCCAGCGGTAGTCGTAGCCCTTGAGCGCGTTCCAGGAGCAGGTGCGGCGCGCGTCGGTGTCCGTCGAGGGGATCTCCTTGCCCGCCGTCTTGGCACCCGGCACCAGGGAGGAGACCGTCTTCGTCGCCACGCTCGTGCAGGGCGCGGGCGCGGTGGTGAACGTCTTGGCCACGGCGGTGGAGGAGGGCGCGGACGACGACTCGGACGGGCTTCTCTGCGTGTCCGCGGCCGCTTCGTCCTGTGTCGGGGTGAGCGGCCCGGACGACAGCGCCCAGCCCGCGCAGGCGAGCACGGCCACCGGGGTCAGGCGCGCGGTGAGGGCGAGCGGCAGTGGGAGAGAGCGCACGGCGCACTTTCGTGGGGGAGGGTGCGGACGGAGTCCACGATGCGGACGGGGACGCCAGTGTCACACGACTCCCTGTGGGGCGGAAGGGGGAACTCGCTCCGTACCGACGCGGTGACGGGACGGCCGTCCGGACAGGGGTGACGGGGGCCCGTCCGGGCACGGCGGGGCGGCCCTACGGGCAGGGCGGGGGGCTGCGCGGACCGTGACGGCGGGCCGTGCGGGGGCATGGTGGCGGGCTGTGCGGGTCGCGCGGGGCAGGGCGGGGGGCGCTGCGGGCGTGTGCTCATCGGTCGGCCGCCGTCGACCGTGAGGAACTCCGTGTTCACCGCCCGACGTTCAGCACCCGATCCACGCTCCGGGGCACCTTCGGCAGGGAGCCCCGGGGCCGGGACGGTCGCCGTCGAGTCCGGCGGCCCGGGCGCCCGTCGCGGATCCCGCCGTCCAGCACGGGGGAGGTGTTCACGGCAGGCTCAGCTGCATCCTGGCCGTGCCGGCCGCGAACGCCAGCTCCCGGCATACGAGGTGGGCGCAGGTGCCCTCGGGGACGGGCGCCCAGGAGCCCGGGATCCGGGCGGCGGCGAGCAGCGGGCCGGCCAGGGCGGTGGTCTCGCGCGGGGCGGGCCGCGTGGGCACGTACCGGATGACCGGCAGCACGCCGAGAAGCCTGTGCCGCCGCGTCCGCAGCAGGCCCGCCCCGGTGAGGCGCGCGATCGTCGCGGCCAGAACCGGCTCCGCCTCGACCCGCATCCAGTGGTGGGCGCGGCGAGCCCGCGGGGCGAGCACGAGGCGTTCGAGCAGGTGGTCGCAGACGGGGTCGGCGGCGCGGGACGCGTCGGTGACCCGGACGGTGTGCGGGCCGACCGCGACCCGCCCGGCGGCGTGCAGGTCGAGCAGGGCGGCCGCGACCAGGCACAGGCCCAGTTCAGCGCGCCAGCCGCGTACGCCGGAAGGGCCGAGCCGGTCGTACGCGGTGAGCAGCAGCGTCTCGTGGAGCGGCGCGGGCACCGCGCTCGCGTCCGCGGCCTCCGCGTGCTCCTCGTCAGGTGTCGCCACGGGCCACCGGGTCCAGGGCATCGAGGAGTCGTCCGGGCGCCCAACTGCCGTAGGCACCCCGCCGGTGAAGGAGCGCCTCCCGCTCCACGGCCGCCGCGCCGCCCGCCACGCGCGCGAGGAAGAGGACGTGGTCGCCCGCTGGGACGGTGCGCTCCACGAGGCACTCGGCGTGGGCGAGGACGCCGTCCGTGAGGACGGGGGCGCCCTTCGCGCCGTCGGCGGACCGCCACGGCACCCGCGCGAACTTGTTCTGTCCCTTGCCCGCGAAAAGCCGTGACACGGCGGCACCCGACGCGTCGAGGACGTTCACCACGAACGCCCCCGACGACACGATCGCGGGCAGCGTCTGCGCGCCCCGGTCCACGCAGACCAGCAGCAGCGGCGGGCTCGCGGACACGGCGGTGAGCGCGTTGCAGGTGAGGCCACGGGGCTCGCCGTCGGCGCCCAGCGCGGTGACCACGTACACCGGGGTCGGGAAGGACCCGAAGAACTCCTTGAAGAAGCCGGATGCGGGATCGGTGGGGCTCACAGCAGCTCGTGCTCGATCTCGCGGAGCGCCTTGTAGCCGCGCTCGATCTCGGACGGATCGCGGTGGACGAGGAAGACGACGCCGGGGGAGGAGTTGAGATCGACCGTGGGCCGGGTCACGGTGCCCTCCGCCGTGCGGAAGCGGCTGCTCTCGAAGGCGGGCAGACGGCTGAACGCCGCCTCGAGTTCCCTCGTGGGCAGGGGGAGTGCGCGATGGGCGACGAGGTTGATGCAGCGGGCGTGCTCGCGGCGCGCGTAGCGCGGGGGACGCGCCGTGAGGAGCGGCGCGTCGGCGGTGTGGCAGTCGAGGGTGAGACCGACCTGGTCGGCGCCGGTGCAGCGGGTGAGGGCGACCGGGTTGGCGAGGCCGGACACGCGGGCGCCGGTCTCCAGGAGCCGGGGGCCCGCCGGGGTGAGGATCAGCTCGGTGTGGCCGGGCCCGTCGGTGACGGCGAGAGCGTCGAGGACCCGTTCCACGTACGGGAACAGGGCGTGCGCCGCCGGGGTGTCGGGATCGAGCAGGTCCTCGTAGTCGTAGATGAGGCGCTTGTCGCCGGTGACGGCCGGGCGTTTGCGGCTGATCCACGCGTCGGTGATCCAGTGCCGGCCGTCGCGGCTGACGGTGTTGACGACGTACTCGTCGCCCTCCAGGTACTCCTGGACGAGTACCGCCTCGTTCGGGCACAGCATCAGGTTCGTCTTGCCGATGGCCGCCTCGTACGCGGCACGGATCTCCTCGTCGGTGTCGCAGGCGTAGACGTCCTCGGAGCCCGCGCTGTCCAGGGGCTTCACGACGACCCGGGGCAGGCCCCGTTCGCGCCGCCACGAGAGGAGGTCGCCGAGGTCGGAGGACCTGTGCTGGCGGGGTGCCGGCACGCCCGCGCGGACGAGGGCCGCCATCATCAGGTCCTTGTCGCGGCGGGCCGCCGACAGGGCCGGGTCGTTACCGCGCAGACCGAACCGGGCGGCGAGCCGGTCCGCGGTCTCCACGCCGAACTCGCTGGCGGCGATCACCGCGACCGGCTCCAGGGCCGCCAGCCGAGCCGTCACCCCCTCCGGGTCCACCGGGTACGTCAGGTCCGCGGCGAAGACCTCGACCGGCAGGCTCGCCGCGAACGTCTCGGGCAGGCCGGCTCGTGAACGGATGTGCACGATGCGGTGGTCGGCAGCCGCCCGGCGGGCCAGCAGGGCACCGGTGGTGAGTGCGTCCACGAGGGCCAGGACGGGACGGCCGGCGGAGTCGGGCGCGCCCATCAGACCAGAACCGAGCCGTTGTCCGCGCGGTGGGCGCGGCTGCGTCGGCGGTCGAGGTGCACGAAGGTGCGGTGCAGCCAGCGGTCCTTGCCGTCGTAGCGCGGCTCGAAGTCGGTACGGCCGTGCACGACGAGACGGTTGTCGACGAAGACCAGCTCGCCGGGGGCGAGGACCAGCGAGGTGGCGGCGCCCATCATCGTGGTGCGCAGCCGGGCCAGGGCGTCGGCGGCCCGCTCGTCGAGCGGTTTCGTGGCGTTGAAGTCGACCCGGAGGTCGGGGTCGTCGGGCGCGCCGACCAGCACCGGGTGGGGCGCGGTCAGCTCGGCCGAGCGGAACGACGGGGGTGCCTCGGTCACGTAGCGGGGCGACTGGAGGATCTTCAGGTCCGCCTCGTCGATGAGCGGCAGCACACGCCGCACCGAGCAGACCTCCGTGCCCGCGGTGCCCTCGTGATCGCTGCGCAGGCACATCAGTCCCACGTAGTCGGGGCGGTACGGATGGAAGGCGTTCTCTATGTGGAACTCGAGGGGAACGGAGCCGCCGTTGGACTGCGTGGCGGCGAGCGAGGGGACGGGCACCACGTTCTGCACGAGCGCGCCGTGCTTCTCGTCGCGGTAGGCGATGACCTCGCCGAGGTTCTGCCCGATCAGCATGGTGACGGCGGCGGGTATGGTCGCGGCGCGCTCCACCGAATCGACGACCGTGGGCGTGTCGGGCAGCATGGACTCGTCGACGGGCAGGTTCGCGACGGTGAGCGTGCCGTCGCGGCCCGGGTCGGCGCGGAAGGCACGCACCACCTCGCTCAGGCGCAGCGGCAGGCGGCAGCTGAGGCGGCGGGCGTGCCGCCCCCACGCGGGGTCGTCGACGCGGCGCGGCTCCTGGGCGGCCAGCTCGGCGGCCAGCCCGGCGAGCTCGGCGCGCTCGGCATCGGTCAGGGTGAAGCAAAACTCGTTCCGGTCGTACGGAAGGTGGGTGTCGGTCACGGTCTGCCTCTCAGTACGGCGGCTCGGGGTGGGCCGGGGCCCGCCCGATGGCGGGAGCGGTCGCGGGTGTCGTCGGAAGTCGCGGTTGCCGTCGGCGCACGCGGGGCCGGACGGTCGTGGCGCCGTCGGTGTGCGCGGTGCCGCTCCGCGGTCAGGTGCGTGGTTCCAGCAGACCCTGCAGTGCGCGCGTGTCGACCTTGCCGTTGGCGGTCAGCGGCACGTGTCCGATGGCCACGAAGTGGGTGGGAACCATGTAGTCCGGCAGGGTGGCGCCCAGGTGCGCGGTGAGGATCGCGGCATCCACGCCGTGCCCCTCCGCGGGGACGACGTACGCGGCGAGCGAGCGGGAGCGGGCGGCGCCGACGGCGATGACGACGGTCTCGGCAACCGACTCATGGGTGCGCAACCGCGCCTGGATCTCGCCGAGTTCGATGCGAAAGCCGCGGATCTTCACCTGGTGGTCGGCACGCCCGAGGAATTCGAGGTCCCCGTCGGGCAGCCACCGCGCGAGGTCGCCGGTGCGGTACAGGCGGGCACCGGGCGGGCCGAACGGGTCGGGCAGGAAGCGCTCCTCGGTCAGGTCGGGGCGGCCCAGGTAGCCCCGGGCGACGCCCGCGCCACCGATGAACACCTCACCGGGCACGCCGGTCGGCACCGGTTCGAGCCGGTCGGTGAGCACGTACATGGTGGTGTTGGGGATGGGCGCGCCCAGCGGGATCAGTTCGGTGCCGGGCGGCTCGGCGATGATCTGCCCGGAGTTGCCGATGGTGATCTCGGTCGGCCCGTACTCGGTGGCTACGGCGGTGCCTCCGGGCCCTGCGGAATCGATCCATCTGCGGGCGAGGTCGGCCGTGAAGGCGTCCCCGGCGGCGATGACGAGCCCGGCCAGTCCGCGGATCTCGTCAGGGGCCAGGTCGACGCTGAGCAGGTCCAGGTGGCCCGGCGTCATCTTGATGAAGCTGTACGGGGCGCCGGCCGCGAGCAGGTCGCCCAGGTCGGCGATGTCCAGCGGGTCGGGCAGCAGGTGCACGGGCTGCCCGGTGATCAGCGGGGTGAACAGGCTGGGTATGCCGAGGTCGAAGGAGATCGAGGAGAAGACGGGCGCCCCTCCGGTGCCGCGCGCCGCGTACGCGTCCGCCGTCCACCGGAGGTAGTTGGCGAGCCCGCCGTGCTCGATCATCACCCCCTTGGGGTCGCCCGTGGAGCCCGACGTGTAGATGACGTACGCGAGGGCGTCCGGTTCGGCGGGGACGCCGGTGGGCGCGGTGGGCAGCGCGTCGAGGGCGCGGCGCTCCGCGTCGTCGTCGAGGAGGACGGCGGTGTACGTGTCCGGGCCCGGCTCGCCGAGCGCGGACACCTGCTGGGAGTCGGTGACGACGAGGTCGCATCCGGCGGCGTCGATCATGTGCCGGAGGCGTCCGGCCGGCAGCGCCGGGTCGAGCGGCAGATAGCCAGCCCCCGCCTTCCAGACGGCCAGCAGCGCGGGCAGCAGCTCGGGTCCACGACGCAGCGAGACGCCGACGAGCCGGTCGCGGGTGGCTCCCAGCCTCCGGAGGCGGTGGGCGAGTCGGTTGGCCCGCTCGTCGATCTGCCGGTACGTGAGGACGGTGCCGCCCGTCTCCACGGCGGGCGCGTCCGGGGTGCGGGCGGCCTGCGCCTCGATGAGCTCCGGCACGGTGGCGCGGC
Organism: Streptomyces sp. NPDC088812; assembly: GCF_044750285.1. Lineage (NCBI taxonomy): Bacteria > Bacillati > Actinomycetota > Actinomycetes > Kitasatosporales > Streptomycetaceae > Streptomyces > Streptomyces sp. NPDC088812. Next base: position 134,511 of record NZ_JBIVJP010000018.1, read on the forward strand.
CGCGGTCGACGGTGCCGCCCCGGCTCCAGGTGCCGAGCAGTCGCGCGCGCTCGTCGCCGGGCAGGTACGCGGCGAGGGCGTCCCCGTCGGGGTCGGTGGCCATCGCGGTGAGGACCGCGCGGTAGAGGCCGGGCAGCAGGGCGGCGAAGGAGGGGGAGAGGACGCCGGGGGAGATCGTGAGGGTGAGGGCCGTGGGGGTGGCGGCGACGTGGAGGGCGTATGCCGCTCCGGGGACGGCGCCCTCGTCGGCGAAGAGCACGCGGGTGTGCCGGTCCGTTGACCGCGCACCGGTTCCCGCCTCGTGGAAGGGCGCGAGCTGCTTTCCGGCGCTCAGTGCCAACTCCCGCCATGTGACGGGCACTTCGTCCATCACGGCGAGAAGGCGACGGCCGTCGCGTACGGTCTCCGCACGGAACGACGGCTCGGGCGTGAGCATCGCCAGCACCTTCAGGTGTGCGGCGAGCAGCACGTCGTCCAGGCCGTCGTGGCCGCAGACCGCGGCGAGCGCCCGGAGCCCGTCGGCGAGGTCGCCGCAGGGGACGGTGGCCGTGGTGCCCGGCTCGCCCTCGGTCCCGCGCCAGGCGGACGGCAGCGTGAACAGCGGCCCGGCGGCCGTGGTGGTGTCCGTGCCCATCAGTCGTCCTGTCCCCGGTCCGCGAACAGGTTGTACACGCTGGTGCCCCGGTACTCGGCGGGCTGCTCCACGCTCACGCGCATACCGTGCTTCTCGAACAGGGACCTGACAGCGACGAGTTCGCCGTGGTCGTCCTCGACTTCGACGGCGGCACGGGCGATCTTCGGCCACAGTTCCTCGCCGATGCCTTCGAGGACCTTGACCTCGAAGCCCTCGACGTCGATCTTGAGGAAGTCGATGCGGTCGATGCCGAGCCGCTCGGCGACGGAATCCAGCCGTTCGACGGTGCACGGCACCTTCTGCTGCCCTTCGAAGCGCCCTTCGAGGAGTTCGTCGGCCTCCTCGACGAAAACCTCGGCGCGCACCGCGTCCAGGGTCGACGCGACGTTTTCGATGTACGACTTCACCAACGCCTTGTCGACGGCCGGATCGGCGTCGAAACCGGACATCATCGTGTACTGCGGGTAGAACGTGAGCTCGCGGGTCTCCGCCGTGTCACCGAGCGCCGTATTGAGCGGCGTGACGTTGGGCAGGGACGCCACGTTCTTGCAGAGCGCCTCGAAAGTCTGCGGGACCGGCTCGAAGGAGAACACCCGGGCGTCCGGAAAACGCTCGGACATGAAGAGGGCGAACATGCCGATATTGGCGCCCACGTCGAACACCACGGCATTTTCGGGGAGCTGCAGACCACCCGGCGGGACGTACGACTCCTCCTCGAATATCTCCTTGTAGAGGTAGTCGGTCTCGTTGCGGTTGATGCCGTGCACCAACAGGCCGTTGCCCAAGATCTTCTGAGTGCTCAAGAGGTGCTTCCCCCGGTTGCGACGGTCGAAACGTCGATTTTCGGTCAGGGTGTCAGGCTGGCGGCGAGGAGTGCCGGTGTGGGGTTGCGGAAAACGGCGGAGCTGCGGAAGTTCACCCCCCGTTTCCGGGCCTCGATCACCACCTCGACGACCTTCAGGGAATCACCGCCGAGGTCGAAAAAGTTGTCGTCACGGCCGACTTCGACTCCTAGCAACTTCCCCCAGATGTCGCGTAGTTCCTGTTCTATCGAGTCACGCGAGAGGCTGCTGTTGATCACGTCGGCAAGGTAACACGGTGATCACGACGCCTGGAAGTGTCTCTCTCAGAGAGTGAGACGGCTATTGCGTCGTTCCTGGTGGTGGCAGCTCACTGTGGACAGAGCTTGGTCAACATGCGTTAGTCTCCGGCGCGTTGGCGAGACATGGGAGCGAGGATTCGGTGACCCTTTGTCTCGCGTTTGTGTATTCGGCGAGGGCCTGTAGGGTCGCGCCTTCCTGGGAACGGAAAGGAACACATTTGTCCGCCGTAACGGGCACCACCGCCACCGAGACAGCCGATACCGGGACAGCCGAGACCCTCGAGACGGCCGAGACCCTCGAGACCGAAAAGCCGGACAGCCCCTGCGAAACGCCCGCCGCCACCGACGAACTGCGCGCCGCGACCCTGCGCGAGCTGCGCCGGTGGATGGTGTCCTCGGGGCACTGGGACGAGGTCGAGCGGTGCGTGCCGAAACTCCGCGCCCAGCTGGAGCGGATCGGCCCGCTGGACGAGCGCGTCGTCATGGTCGCCTACGGCGGCGGCAAGGACAGCGCGTACACCACCGCGTTCGTGCGGTCCATGCAGCTACGCCTGTTCGAACTGGCCGGAACGACCTTCCGGCTGCGCGTGGTGACGATGCGTCACGCGGGTACGCCGGGCGCCGTGATGCGCAACATCGACCGCACCTACAACGCCCTGAACCTGCCGGCCGACCCCGACTGCGAGCAGTTCCTCATCGACGGCGACGAGATCACGCCGTTCCATGTCGACCTGCCGCAGCGCGACCACGTCATCGCCCGCAACCGCCTGGACGTCCTCGTCACCGGCCACCGCACGCTCGGCGACGGCCGTCCCACCTTCTGCAACGCCTGCAACCTCAGTGCCGCGCACGCCTTCGGCCTCGGGGCCGCGCACGACGGCGGCGTCGACCTCATCATCACCGGCGACTCCCCCTACGAGCAGCGCACCTACCTGGTGTGGATCCACCGCCTCGCCGAACGACTGGGCGTCGCCCCACAGGGCGCCGAACGCACCGGATTCCGCGGTGTGCTGAAGGCCACGGACAACATCGGGCGGGCCTGGTTCGAGGACATCTACGGCAAGGACGCCACGGACCTGGTCGAGGAACGCCGCGTCCACCACGACATCCCCGACCATATGCGCTTCTTCTCCATCTACGACGACACGGAGTACGCGTCCGGCGACCACTGGGAGCTGCTCACCGACTACCTGGGCTTCCAGTTCGACGATGTGGCCTTCAGCTTCTCCGAGTCGGACTGCGGCAACCCGGCGCTCATGGCACACATCCGCGGCCTCAAGTGCGAGCGCGTGTACGGCCGCAGCTACGCGGAGGGCCTCGACGAGTACGTGGCCTTCGGCAAGCAGCTGATGGTGAAGAAGGAGTTCCCCGAACACCTGATAGAGATGATCTCCGCTCGGTACGAGGGTGAGGGGGCCGTCGAGCGCATGCGGACCGCCATGGACGCGTACGCCCTGGACAACTTCGGCATCACCGAGGAGCAGCTGGCCTGCATGGTGCGCTCGCCGTTCACGGACGGCGCGGCCGGCCTCGCCGACTACCTCAAGGCCGAACAGCCGCACCTGGAGGGGGAAACGGGACGCCTGACCGAGCTGGTCAACGGCTCGGCGCCGCAGGGCGACGCCGACGCGCGGCTGGTCGCCGAGCTGGAGCGGTTCAGCGGTCTGTCGCTCGCCCAGCTGGGCGTCCTGGCGACCAGCACCGGACGCCCCCTCACCGGTATCGGCCAGTCGCAGCCCGTCGACCTCATCCTGGAGGGCGACCCGCACAAGCTTCGTATCTCCACCCGGCACACCCCCGACGGACAGCCCGTCGAGGAACTCATCTCCGGCAGGTAGGCACAGCACATGGACGTCGTGGAGGCGGGGGCCATCGGGGCCGCCGCGATCGCCGCGGGCACCATCAACGCGGTGGTCGGCTCCGGAACCCTCATCACCTTCCCCACCCTGCTGGCCTTCGGCTACCCGCCGGTCCTGGCCAACGTCTCCAACAGCATCGGCCTGGTGCCGGGCACCCTCAGTGCCGCGTACGGCTATCGCCGTGAACTCCGCGGCCAGCTACGGAGGGTACTGAGATTCGGGGCGGGCTCCCTGCTCGGCGGCGTGCTGGGCGCGCTGCTCCTGCTGAAGCTGCCGTCGGGCGCCTTCGACGCGGTGGTGCCCGTCCTGATCCTCGCCGGCTGCGTGCTCGTCCTGTTCCAGCCGCGCCTCAACGCGTGGCTGAAGAAGCGGGAGAGCGTCGGCGACGGCGACGGCGGGCTGCCGCTGTGGCTGGGCGTGTTCGGCACCGGCGTCTACGGCGGCTACTTCGGCGCCGCCCAGGGCGTCATCCTGATGGGCATGTTCGGGACGTTCCTCAAGGACGATCTGCAGCGTCTCAACGCGGTGAAGAACGTCCTCGCGTCGATCGTCAACGGCGTCGCGGCCGTCGTGTTCATCGCCGTCACCCACGTCGACTGGGCGGCAGCCGCGGTGATCGCGGTCGGCTCCACGGTCGGCGGCCTGGCCGGCGCCCGGGTGGGCCGCAAGCTGCCGCCGACGGCGCTGCGGGGGCTCATCGTGGCGGTGGGCATCACTGCGGCGACGGTCCTGGCGCTCACGTAGCCGGTCGGACCACAGGGCCGGGGCGGTGCCCCTGCGGTCGTGCGACCACAGGGGCACCGCCCCGGGTCCGTCACGCGGGCTCGGTCCGCAGCCGGAACGCCTCCGTGATCCGGTGGATGTCGGCTGTCACTCGGTCCTGGTCCTCGTGCAGCAGGATGTACCGCCCGGCGTGCAGCGCGTCATAGGAGCCACCCGGCTCGAGGACCGACCCGACAGGCGGCACGAGTTCCCGCCACACCGTCGGCACCGCGTCCTTCAGCGTGGTCACCTCGACGACCCGCGCCGGAAGCTCGGCCGGCTTCGGAATGACCAGCCAACCCCCGCTGGTCTCAGCGGCCTTGGCGGGCACGTCGATCCTCTCGCCCGCCAGCGAACGCAGCCACACCTCGTACAGGTTGACCCCGAAGAGCCGGTTCACCACATACGGCACCTCGGAGCCGCCGACCCGCCCTCCGATCTCCAGGAAGACCAGCTCACCGGAGTCGGTCACGAACAGCTCCAGGTGGAAGGGCGTGGTGCGAAGGCCGAGAGCACGTACGCATTCCCGCGCGAACTCCTCGATACGGAGGCGCAGGTCGCTCTCGTTCAGGACCACGGAGCCGAGCGGGGCGCCCGCGCCGAAGGAAAGGCAGTCGTTGACGTACGCGGACGCCACCTGGAAAGGGACACCGCCCTTGTCGTCCGCGTATCCGTCCACATGGTGGATGTGCCCGGGGACGAACTCCTCGATCTCGTACCGGCTCAGGTCGAGCGAAGGCAGCAGCTCCCGCAGTGCCGTCTCGTCGTCGACGCGGTGCACGCCGATGCTGGCCGCACCGTCGACCGGTTTGAGGATCAGCGGGTATCCGCAGCCGGCGGCGAAGGACAGCGCGTCCCCGGCGTCCGTGCAGCGCGCGAAGCGCGGCACCCGCACCCCCGCCTCGGCGAGGACCTCCTTCATACGGACCTTGTCGCGATAGACGGCCACCTCGTCCGGCGTCGGCCCGGGAATGCCGAGGTCCTGCCGCACGCGGGCGGCGATCTCCAGAGTGAACTCGGACAGCGCGATCAACTGGTCGACGGGGCCGACCTTCTCCGTGATCTCGACGAGACAGGAGCGCAGCACCTCCACGTCGTTCACGTCGGCGACCCGCACCATGTGAGCGATCTTCGCCGGATCGACGAGCACGCCGTCCGCGCCAGGACCGTCCACGACGTAACTGACCCGGTGGGCATCGTGGTCGATGAACTCCTCATAGCGGGTCAGCTCGTTGTCCCAGCGCACCCCGTCCTGGAATCGGGGCCAGCGGTTGACGAGAACTATATGCATCAGTGCACCTCGGTTCCGATCGGTTCTTCATCCGTGCTGCCGCCCTCGGCAGCCGTGCGCTCCTGGTCCGCGAGCGCCCGCCGGAAGCTGCTCATGGTCCAGGGCAGCAGCACTCCACCCACCACCGTGAGCGCGAGCGTGAGCAGCACGATGAGCCGCTGCGGCCCGACGCGGTCGCCGATGAGGCCGATGACGACGCCGGCCAGCGGCATGGACAGCAGATTCAGGAGGTAGAAAGGGCCCATGACCTTTCCCAGGTGTTCCCGGGGAATGACCTTGATCCGCTGGGTACGGTTGAAGACGTTGTAGAGGGCGGCGCCGGTCATCGTCGCGACGTACGCGATGGCGTACACCACGAAGGAATGCGCGCCGCCCGTCGTGAGCAGTGCCGCGCACACGAGCGTGAAACCGGCGACGCCGAGGGCGTGCACATGGAATTTCCGCAGCACGAACGGAATCAGCGCGAGATTGATCAGTCCGATGATTCCGACGACCGTGTTCAGCATCCCGTACGCGGTGTCCGACGCCTTCAGTTCGCCGGTGGCGATGGCGGCGTTCGCGCTCATCATCGTGGCGACCACGAGATTGATGGCGAAGTTCAGGATTCCGATGAGGAACACGGGCTTGTTGTGCACCAGGAGATGCCAACCGAGACCGAGTTCGGCAAGGGTCGCGCGGGCGCCGCCGCTACCGCGCTGCCACTCCTGGCGGGGCAGCGGCAACCAGCAGACGGCGGCCAGCGCGAACACGAGGGCGGCGAGCGCGAGCAGCCACAGCTTGCCGAGGGTGACGACGGCGGTGGCGGCCAGCGCCGGGCCGAGCGCCATCGCGAGCAGTTCCATGTTCTGTACGAGGGACTGCGTCGTCGCGAGCTTCTCGCCCTGCGCCACCTGCGGCACCATCTTCTCGATGGACATCCGCACCGGCGCCACGAGCACGGACAGCAGCGCCCCGTTGGCCATCAGGATCGCGGTCGTCCAGCCGGGCATCGCGAAGCACAGCGCGACGGCGCACAGCAGCACGAGCGCACGCCCCGAGGTGACCCGGGAGAACAGCCGCGCACCCCCGTCCCGGTCGGCGATCAGACCGGCGAAGGGGTACGCGATGAGGCTCGGCAGCCACTCCAGGGCGAACGCGAAGCCGAGCGTCGACACGTCCCGCGTGTCCTGGAAGATCAGCAGCGGCACGGCGAACAGCACCACCTGCTCGGCGATCAGGCCGAGCAGCACGCCGAGCCCGAACAGGCCGCGGTGCAGCCGCCGCGCGCGGGTCTCGGGCGCGGCGGCGGGGGCGGAGGTCACTCGTGCCCTGCCCCGGCCGGCCGCGCGTCACCGTCGGCCTCGTCGGCCCCCTGCGCAGCCCGCTCCAGGTCCCGGATCAGCGGGAGCACCCGCGTGTAGAAGGTCCGCATCTCGTCGCGCGTGGGCCACCCCGAGAAGATGAACTCGCTGATTCCGGACGCCTTGTACGCGTACAGATAGCGGGCCACCTCCTCGTGGCTGCCGACGACGCACAGCGCGGGCCCGCCGCGGTAGGCGACGGCGCCGGAGTACAGGTACGGGGACAACCAGTCGCCCTGCGCCTTCTCGGCGAGCCGGAAGGAGTTCTTCACCGCCTGGGAGTCGGACGCGGCGACGAAGCTCGTCACCCACGCCTTGTGGTCCTCGTCGGGGTCGCGCATCATCTCGGCGAGGTCGGCGAGCGCCTCCTCACGGGTGTCGCGCGACAGGACGTGCATACGGGTACCGACGCGGCAGCCGCCCGCCAGGACGGGCGCGACGGCGTCCGCGAGGCCCTCCGGGGTGTCGCCGTAGCGCAGCCAGCAGTCGCCGTGCTCGATCGCGGTCTTCTGGGCGACCCCGGAGGCACCGCTGATGTAGATGTAGGGGCGGCCGCCGTCCTTGTAGCCGAGGCCGAGCTGCGCCTCGTCGATGCGGTAGTGCCTGCCGTGGTGAGTAAGGGGCTTCTCGCCCTTCCAGAAGCGGTGCAGAACGTCGAGGAACTCGTTGGAGCGCTCATAGCGCTCGTCGTGCGCCAGGTAGTCCCCGTAATAAGCCTGTTCGGCGGGGGAGATGCCCGCGACGAGATTCAGGGATATCCGCCCGTCCCCCATCCAGGAAATCGTGTTCACGACCTGGGTGAACAGAGTGGGCGGAATGAGGCCCGGTCGGTATGCCAGGATGAACTTGACCTTCTCGGTCTCCCGGACGAGGGCGCCGATCATCGGCAGAGGATCGGGCATGTGGTAGCTGATGCCCATCAGCAGGGAGTCGACACCGAGTTGCTCGGCCTCTTGTGCGAAGTCGACGATCCCGTCGAAGTCGAGCTCGCCCTGCCGGTATTTCTCGGTTGCCTTCTGCTGGCCACTGTCCAGGGGGGAACACCAGTGGAACTTCAGCGCTTCCTGCACACCTGATCCCGTTCTGATCCGATTCGTTGGATTCACGACAGCGAGGCTTGGGAGCCTGGCACGGCCCTGTAACGGGCGTCAAGATCGATCCACTATATGGGAGACTCCGAACTGCTCCGGCTTCTTTGGCAGTTGGCGCGGTGGTGTGCAATAGCATCGGCCGGAAATTGCCTTGTCCACCCGCTGCCCTCCGGAGGAGGCCACGTGACGTCCACCCCCGCCGGCCCGCTGTCCGACGCCTGGCTCAAGCGGTACCGCCCCGCCGTCGCCCCCCGCGCCCGCCTGGTGTGCCTGCCGCACGGCGGCGGCACCGCGGCCTTCTTCCGCCCCTGGGTGGAGGTGCTGCCCGCGGACGTCGAGCTGGTCGCCGTCCAGTACCCCGGCCGTCACGACCGCCTCACGGAGGGCTGCGTCACGTCCATGGACGCCATGGCGGACGCCGTCACCGCCGCCATCGAGCCCGTCCTCGACCGCCCCTTCGCGCTGTTCGGCCACAGTATGGGCGCCACGATCGGCTACGAGGTGGTGCTCCGTCTGGAGGCGCAACAGGTACCACCGGTACGGCTGTTCGCCTCCGGGCAGCGTGCTCCGCGGGCGCGCCGCGCCGCGGAACCGCAGCTGCACCTCGTGGACGACGCCGCGATGCTCGCCGGGGTCGGCGCGTTCGGCGGCATGTACGAGACGCTGCTGGCCGACCCGGACCTGGCCGAGTTCATCCTGCCCTCGCTCCGGGGCGACCTGCGGCTGATGGAGACGTATGCGCCCGCGCCCGGACGGCAGGTATCGGTTCCGGTCACGGCGTGCACCGGGGACGCGGACCCCGGGGTGAGTGTCGAGGAGGCGGCGGCGTGGGAGCGGATGACGACGGGTGAGTTCGAGCTGAGGACGTACACGGGCGGCCACTTCTTCTTGATGGAGCATCGAGAAAACCTCGTGGGCGACCTGTTGGCGGCTCTGACTCCGCGTCGGCCGTGACCGTGCTCGAACTCGTGTGATCCGCGCGGCCGGTCGTGGAGCGATCATCACGCCCGGCCCACTCGGTCATCCAGGGCCTGGATCCGCTTCCGTGCGACGTCAGGCTTCCGAGGTGACGGTGGCGCGGGCAGTTGGGTCGACGTGGAGGGTGAAGACGTCGGGGCGGGCGTAGTGGCCGGTCGGGTCGAAGTCGAAGCGGGCGCGGGCCAGGTCGTCGAGGTCGAGTTCGGCGGTCAGGATGCCCTCACCACCGCGCAGCGGACCGGCCAGAACCTCACCGAGCGGCGAGATGATGACGGAGCCGCCGGCGATCAGGACCGTGTCGGGTTCATCGCCCTGGACCGGGTGGAGGTCGTCGGGCAGGGCATCGCGGCGCATGTACTGGTTGGCGCTGAGGACGAAGGAGCGGCCCTCCAGCGCGACGTGCCGCATGGTGGCCTGCCAGGCGTCGCGGTCGTCGACGGTCGGGGCGCACCACAGGTCGACGCCCTTGGCGTACATCGCCGTACGGAACAACGGCATGTAGTTCTCCCAGCAGATGGCCGCGCCCAGGCGGACCGTTCCGGTGTCGACGACGGGGAGAGTGGACCCGTCACCCTGGCCCCACAGGTAGCGTTCGGCCGCGGTGGGCATCAGCTTGCGGTGCAGGCCCAGGTAGCCGGCCGGCCCGAAGAACAGTGCGACGCAGTACAGGGTGCCCCCCTGGCGCTCGACCGCGCCGACGACGGCGTGACAGCCCAGTTCACTGGTGAGGGCGGCCAGGGCGGCGACCTCGGGGCCGGGGATGTCGATGGCGGCGGCATGGTAGCGGCGGAACAGGTCACGGCCGGCCGGGGTGCGGCTGCCGACGGTGATGCCGAAGTCGAGGCCCTTGGGATAGCCGCCGAGGAACGCCTCGGGGAGGACGACGACCTCGGCACGGTGGTCGACCGCGGCTTCCCGGATCAGTTCCTCGGCGCGGGCCAGCGCGGCGGGCGTATCGAACAGAGGGGCAGCGGCCTGTACGACGGCGGCGGTCACAGAGGTCATGCCATCGAGGCTAGGGCCTGTGCGACGGATCAGGTCGCGGGGTGCCGGCGGTGCCCCGCGGCCTGCCTCGTGCATCGTCACGGCCAGACGTTGGCCTGCGCCCGGAAAGCGTCCGGGTCGCTCTCCACGGGGAGGACGCACACCAGATGACCGCCGGGCACTCGCAGCACGCGGCACTCCTGCCACTGCGAGACCTGCTCAGCGCCCAGAGCGATCAGGCGCGTGGTCTCCGCCTCGATGTCGTCGGTCTCGATGTCCAGGTGGACACGGGGTGCGTCGTCGACCGCCTGGACCGCCATGATCAGCCCTGGCAGGGCCTGATGGAGTGTGGTGAACTCCGGCGCCGGCGGAAACGGCCGGGCGGTCACACCGAGAGCCGCTGACCAGAAGTCCGCTGCCTTGGCGGCCTCGGCCAAGGGCGTGTCGATCAGAACGGCGTATACGCGGCTTCTGTGCATGGCAGCTCTTCCTGATCGGCTGGGACGGCGAACCCTGATCATCAACTCCGGACATCGGCAACAGGCACCGGGCTTCTTCTTCAACCCCTGCCGCCAAGGTGAGTCTGCCGCCCACGGATGGTGTGAGGGAAGCCTGGACGCCTTCCCGAAGCGGCATGCCTCCAGGGCGAGTTGGGTGCGTGTCCAACCGCGCGGGGCGTCGATCGATAGCCTTCTGGGAGAGCGGATGGAGGACGGCTCCGGTCCGAACCCCCAGATGTCTCACAGGACGTGTCCTCAGCGCCGACGCGCCTGGACGAAGCGCACACAGCGAGGTGAGAGGCCGTATGTTCACCACCCGACCCACGCTCCAGGGCACCTTCGGCATGGTGTCCTCCACCCACTGGCTGGCCTCCCAGGCGGCGATGGCCGTCCTGGAGGACGGCGGGAACGCCTACGACGCCGCCGTGGCCGGGGCGTTCGTGCTGCACGTCGTGGAGCCCCACCTCAACGGGCCGGCCGGCGAGGTCCCGATCCTGCTGGCGCCGGCCGGCGGCGAGGTGCGGGTGCTGTGCGGGCAGGGTGTCGCCCCGGCCGGGGCGACCGTCGCCCACTACCGCGGACTCGGCCTGGACCTCGTGCCCGGCACCGGGCCGCTCGCGGCCGCCGTCCCCGGCGCGTTCGACGCCTGGATGCTCCTGCTGCGCGACCACGGCACCAAGCCCCTCCCCGACGTCCTGAAGTACGCCATCGGATACGCCGAGGACGGGCACCCGCCCGTGGAGAACGTGGGCGCGACCGTCGAGACCGTACGGGAGCTGTTCGAGACCGAGTGGACCTCGTCGGCGCGGGTGTACCTCCCGGACGGCACGGCGCCCCGCCCCGGCCTGCTGCTGCGCAATCCCGCCCTCGCCGCCACCTGGCGGCGGCTGCTCGCCGAGACCGCCGGCGCGGGGGACCGGGAGGCACGGATCGAGGCCGCCCGGGAGGTCTGGCGGACCGGGTTCATCGCCGAGGCGCTGGTCCGCCAGGCCGCCCGGCCCACCCTGGACACCAGCGGCGCACACCACACCGGCACCCTCACCGCCGCCGACCTCGCCGGCTGGTCCGCCACCTACGAGACGCCCGCCACGTACGACTGGAACGGCTGGACCCTGTGCAAGGCCGGACCCTGGAGCCAGGGGCCGGCCCTCCTCCAGCAGCTCGCCCTGCTCCCGCCCGACCTGCCCGCGTACGGCTCCGCCGACTACGTCCACCTGCTCGTCGAGGGCTGCAAGCTCGCCATGGCCGACCGGGAGGCCTGGTACGGGGACGCGGCCGGGACACCGCTGGAGGACCTGCTGTCCGCGCGGTACAACACCGGCCGGCGCCGGCTGATCGGGGAGCGGGCGTCCTACGAGCTGCGGCCGGGCAGCCCCGGCGGGCGCGTCCCCCGGCTGAGCGCGCACGCGCACGTGGTCGTCACCGACGAGCCCGGCTTCGGCCCGATGGGCGTCGGCGAGCCGACGGTCGCCAAGGCGCCGGCCTCGCCGGTGCCGGGCGAGCCCGACGTGAGCGCCGCGGGGGCCACCCGCGGTGACACCTGCCACCTGGACGTCGTCGACCGCTGGGGCAACATGGTCGCGGCCACCCCCAGTGGCGGCTGGCTCCAGTCCAACCCCGTCGTGCCCGAGCTGGGCTTCCCGCTCGGCACCCGGCTGCAGATGACCTGGCTGGAGGAGGGACTGCCGAACTCGCTCACCCCCGGCCGCCGGCCCCGCACCACCCTCACCCCGTCGATCGCGCTGCGCGACGGCGTCCCGGTCCTCGCCTTCGGCACACCCGGCGGCGACCAGCAGGACCAGTGGCAGCTGCACTTCTTCCTGGCCGTCGCCCTCCGCGCGCCCGTGCGCGGCGGACTCGACCTCCAGGGCGCCGTCGACGCCCCGAACTGGCACACCGACGCATTCCCCGGCTCCTTCTACCCGCGCGGCATGCGGCCGGGCAGCGTGACCGTCGAGTCGCGCGTGCCGGACGGCGTCGTCGAGGAGCTGCGGCGGCGCGGCCACGACGTGACCGTCGGCGACCCCTGGTCCGAGGGGCGGCTGTGCGCCGTCGCCCGCGACCCGGCCACCGGGATCCTGTCGGCGGCGGCCAACCCGCGGGGGATGCAGGGGTATGCGGTGGGGCGGTGAGGAGACCCACCCGTGCCCGCTGTTCATCCCCCTTCCACCCGCCGTGCACGGCGGGGGCGGGCGATGTCAGGGCGGCGTGGTCTCATGGAGACATGATCGACGACAAGGAAACCATCGACGAGTTTCTCGCCCGCCACTCGGCCGACGTGGAGGAGGCGGTCCGCAAGGCCGCCGCGACCGAGATCATGCCCCGCTTCCGGCAGCTCGCCACGCACGAGGTCGACCAGAAGAGCGGCCCCCACGACCTGGTCACGGACGCCGACCGCAACGCCGAGCGGTACCTCACCGAGGTGCTCGCCGCCCTGCTGCCCGGCTCGGTCGTCGTCGGCGAGGAGGCGGTGCACGCCAACCCCGTGACGTACGAGGCGCTCCACGGTGACGCCCCGGTCTGGATCGTCGACCCGGTCGACGGCACCCGGCAGTTCGTGCACGGCGACGACGGCTTCTGCACGCTGGTCGCGCTCGCCCGGCACGGCGTCGTGCTCGCCTCGTGGACGTACGCCGCGGCCCGCGACCGGCTCGCCACGGCCGTGCGCGGCGCGGGTGCCTTCCTGGACGGCGAGCGGTTGTTCGCCGGGCCCCCGGCCCCCGGACGCGATCTGACGGTCGCCACCTCCCACCCCGACTTCACCACCGACGAGCAGAAGCACGCCCTGCTCGGCCTGCGGACGGCCGGCGTCGCCCCCCGCCCCTGCGGATCGGCGGGCCTCGAGTACCTGGCCGTCGCCCGGGGCGAGCTGGACGCCACGGCGTTCTCCTGGGAAGCGGCCTGGGACCACGCGGCCGGCATCCTCCTGGTCGAGGAGGCGGGCGGCGCCCACCTCACCCTCACCGGCGAACCGTTCCGGATCACCGGCGGCAACAGCCTGCCGTTCACGGCGGCCCGGGACGCGGCGACGGCGCGACGGGTCACGGCCCTGCTGTCGGGGACGGGGGCACGTTCCTGACGGTGCCGGGCCTACGGGCCTCGGGCCCCTCGGGCCCCCGGGCCCCGGGCCCTGGACCTCCGGGCCGCGCTGCCCCCGGCTCCCGGGCCCCGGCCGCCGGCTCCTGGCTCTCGGGTCCCGGCCGCCGGCTCCCGGCTCCTGGCTCTCGGGTCCCGGCCGCCGGCTCCCGGCTCCCGGCTCCTGGCTCTCGGGTCCCGGCCGCCGGCTCCCGGCTCCTGGCTCTCGGGTCCCGGCCGCCGGCTCCCGGCTCCTGGCTCTCGGGTCCCGGCCGCCGGCTCCCGGCTCCTGGCTCTCGGGCCCCGGCCGCCGGCCCTCGGACCCCGGCCCTCGGACCTCGGTCCCCGGCCCTCGGACCCCGGCCCCCGGCTCTCGGCCCTCGGACCCCGGCCCCCGGCCTCCTCGGCCCCCGGCCTCCTCCGCCCCGGCCCCGAGCCTCCCTCGGGTTCCCAGGCCTCGGCCTCCCGGCGCCCCCCCCGGCCTCCCCTCGGGCCCCCGGAAACAACACGGCCCGGTCTGCCGGGCATCAACGGCGGCCCGAGCGGACCGGGCGGCCCAGGCCGCCCGGGCGCCCGGATGAGCCCCCGGCGGCCCGAACCCCCCGGCGCCGCAGGCGCTGTCGTACCTCCGGCATATCCTGGCCCCGGAGGCCACCGGCTGACGAAGGGGTCCGAAGTGCCGATGCTTGACGTGGCAGTGGTGGGGGCGGGGCCGAACGGCCTGACCGCCGCCGTGGAGCTGGCCCGGCGAGGATTCTCCGTCGCCCTCTTCGAGGCCCGGGACACCGTCGGCGGGGGAGCCCGCACCGAGGAGCTCACCCTCCCCGGGTTCCGCCACGACCCGTGTTCCGCCGCGCACCCCCTCGGTATCAACTCGCCCGCCTTCCGCGCCCTGCCCCTGGAGCGCTACGGCCTGGAGTGGCTCCACTCCGACCTGGCGATGGCGCACCCCTTCCCCGACGGCACGGCCGCCGTGCTGTCCCGCTCGGTCTCCGAGACGGCGGCCTCCTTCGGACCGCGCGACGCGGGCGCCTACCGCAGGCTCGTCGAGCCGTTCCTGGCGCGGTGGGACACGCTCGTCCGGGACTTCATGTCCCTGCCGCTGACCGCGCTGCCCCGCGATCCGGTGACCCTGGCCCGGTTCGGGCTCGCCGGGCTGCCCCCGTCCACCTGGCTGACCCGCCGCTTCCGCGACGAACCCGCCAAGGCGCTCTTCGCCGGTCTCGTCGCCCACATCATGGCCCCCCTGGGCGGCCTCGCCACCGGCGCCGTCGGCCTGGTCTTCGCCCTCGCCGGGCACGCCCGCGGCTGGCCGGTGCCCCGCGGCGGCTCCCAGGCCATCTCCGACGCCCTCGCCGGCCTCCTGAAGGACCTCGGCGGCGCCCTCCACACCGACTACGAGGTCAAGCGACTCGACGACCTCCCCCCGGCCCGCGCCTACGTCTTCGACACCTCGCCCACCGCCCTCGCCCGCATCGCCGGCCTCGGCCGCTTCTACGACGGCTACCGGTACGGCCCCGGCGTGTTCAAGATCGACTACGCGCTGGACGGACCCGTCCCCTGGACCGCGCCGGAGGCGCGCGCCGCCACCACGGTCCAGATCGGCGCGGACAGCGCGGAGATCGGCGCCGCCCTGCGCGCCGCCTCCAGGGAGGGACGCGCACCGGAGCGCCCCTTCATGATCACGGTGCAGCCCGGTGTCGTCGACCCCACCCGCGCCCCGGCCGGCAAGCAGGTCTTCTGGGCCTACGCCCACGTCCCCAACGGCTGGACCGGTGACCTCACCGACGTCATGGAACGCCAACTGGAGCGGTTCGCCCCGGGCTTCCGCGACCTCGTCCTCGCCCGCGCGACCGCCGGCCCCGCCGAACTCGCCGCCCGCAACGCCAACTACGTCGGCGGGGACATCGGCTCCGGCGCCGCCTCGGGCCTCCAGCTCCTGCTGCGCCCCCGGCTGTCCCTGTTCCCCTACTCCACGCCCCACCCGGCCGTGTTCATCTGCTCCTCGGCCACCCCGCCCGGCCCCGGCGTCCACGGCATGTCCGGCCACAACGCGGCGAAGGCCGTCTGGCGGCGGCTGCGCCGACAGGCGTAGCCTCCGGTCCCCCGGCGCCGCGCACCGACAGAGAGGCAGCCCTGCATGACCACGATCACGCTCGTCCGGGGCGACATCACCGCCCAGTCCGTGGACGCCGTCGTCAACGCCGCCAACTCCTCGCTGCTCGGCGGCAGCGGGGTCGACGGCGCCATCCACCGGCGCGGCGGCCCCGCGATCCTCGAGGAGTGCCGCACGCTCCGCGCCTCCTCCTACGGCCGCGGTCTGCCCACCGGCCAGGCGGTCGCCACCACGGCCGGTGCGCTGGACGCGCGCTGGGTCATCCACACCGTCGGCCCGGTGTACGGGGCCGACGACGCCGGTCCCGCGCTGCTCGCCTCCTGCCACCGCGAGTCGCTCCGCGTGGCGGACGAACTGGGCGCGCGGACGGTCGCCTTCCCGGCCATCTCCACCGGCGTCTACGGCTGGCCGATGGAGGACGCCGCCCGCATCGCGGTCACGACCGTGCGCGCGACGGAGACGGCGGTCGAGGAGGTCAGGTTCGTCCTCTTCGACGAGCGGGCGTACGCGGCGTTCGCCGCGCAGACCGGCTGAGCCCGCGGCCCGCGGGCCCGGTGTCCCGGTGTCCTGCCGGAAGGCCGCCGGACATCGGATTCCGGCGGCCCGGCGGCCCGGCGGCCCGGCGACCGGCTACCCGGACCCTTCCGGGCTCGGGGGCGGCCCGTCCGTCACCGGGCGACGGTCAGGGTGAGCGCGCCCCGGTGTACGTGGAGCCCGGGGTGATGTCGGTGACGGTGCCGTCGAGCGGTCCCGGCGGAACGGCGCGCACGCGTCACGTCCCGCCGGGACGGCCTCAGGTCCGCGAGATCACGTTGAGCTGCCACTTCTGGTAGCCGCCGCCGTTGCAGGCCAGCGTGTAGGCCTCGTACGACCAGTTGCTGTCGAGGCAGAGGCTGGTGTCGACGGCGTTGCGCCGCGCGTCACCGTCCTTGACCCACTCGTCACCGGGAATCCGGCCGCACCAGTCCGACGTTTCCGTGAAGGCGTCACCTCCGCCCCACACGGCGCCCAGGCACCGGCCGGTGGCGACCTGGCGGATGGTGCCCGCGTACGTACCGGTGTAGGTGAACACCCACTGCTGGTACGGGTTGCTCTTGCTGGTGTCGCAGACCGACATGTACACGGAGCTGGCGGCGTTGCCGTCGAGGCACAGCCCGGTCTGCTTGTTCTGGTAGGTGCCCGTGACGCTGGTGTCGGCGGCGTGGGCCGGTGTGGCGGGCACGGCGAGGGCCAGCGCGCCGAGCAGGGCGGCCGCACCGGCCAGTCCGGCGCGGCCGCCGGCTCGGGCCGGCTTCCCGGCTGGCTTGGACAGTTTCATCTCGTACTCTCCGAAGAGTGGCGGCCGGGCGGGTGCAACCCGCTCCGGCAAGATCATTGCGTAGACAGCTACGAGGAGATCGGCGACTCGGTTCGGTGGACGCTTCCACTGTCGGTGTCAGGCGTGGATCCCCCGGTCCCGCAGCGCGTTCCCCAGGGCCCGCACGGCGTAGTACGTGCGGGATTTCACGGTGCCCTGGGCGATCCCGAGGACTTCGGACGTCTCGGCGACGCTGTGGCCCAGGAAGTACATGTGATGGAGGATCTGCCGCTGCTGGGCGGTCAGGTCGTGCAGCGCGTCCGTGACGACGTGCCGGGTCAGGACCCGCTCGGCCCCGTCGCCGACGGGGATGACGACATGGTCGAGGGGACAGGCGGTGACCGGCCGGACGAGGCTCGCCCGGCGTTCGTCGATCACCAGGTTCCGGACGACGGTGAACAGCCACGGGCGCAGGCCCCCGTCCTGCCGGCCGAGCACCCCGACGTGCCGCCAGGCCCGGACCGCGGCCTCCTGGAGTATGTCCTCGGCCCGGTCCCGGTCGCCGCCCAGCAGACGGGCCGCGAAGCGCGTGAGCACACCGCCGTACTCCTCGTAGATCATGCGGACGAAGGGTTCGCAGTCCGTGCCGGCGGGGGCGGCGGGCTCGGCGGGCGTCCGGCCCCGGAGGTGCCTCCAGGCGGGGGCGACGGACACGGGGCCGTCCTGCCGGACATCCGTGGCTTGCCTCATGGCGCTGTGACTCCCCGTTCTCCGCCGTGCTCTACGCGCGTCCGATCCGCCCGTCGCCGGTCGGCGGGGGCGTCGTCAGTGTCGGGGCGGCGCCTTGGCCGGTTCTTGCCGCCGCCTTGCCGCGGGACGGTGAACCGCCTGGGGCCGTGGCTCGTGGAGACAGTGCCGGGTGCCGCTCCCCGGGCCTGGTGCAGGCCGACGGCAGCCGGAGGAAAGGATGATCGTGCGCAAGTCGAGTTCCGTCCTGGCGGCCGTCGCCGCCCTGGGCGCTCTCACCGCGGCCGTGCCGACCGCCCACGCCGTGGACTTCCCCTCCCAGGCCCACACCTTCCGGAACCTCAGCACCGGCACGTGCATGGGGGAGTCCGGCAAGCAGCTCCGTCTGTACGACTGCTACGGCACCGACCCGATCACCTGGCAGATCCGCGAGACGACCAGCGGCGACATGTTCAGGAACACCGCCAGCACCTCCTGCCTGGACTCCGACGGCACCAATGTCTACCTCTCCGACTGCAACACCTCGGACCTCGGACAGCGGTGGTACATCCGCGACTGCGGCGCCGGCGTGTTCAGCAGGCTGGCCGAGGAACGCGGTCTCGGCAGCTACCTGACCGGCTGGAACGCCGGCACGGTCTCCGTCACCGACTACACCGGGAACAAGTCCTCCTGGCACACCAGCGGCTGGACCTGCGAACAGGGCTGAGCGACGTGGGACACGGCCCGGCGGCCCGGCCCGGCCCGGCCCGGTACGACCGCCCGCCGGGCCGGCCGGCGTCCTGCCCCGAACGAGCACAAGTGAGCGCCGAATGAGCAGGGTTCGGTCTGTCGACCGGACACCTCTGTGCGTGAGGGTGGCACCGAAGCTAGAGAGGTGCCTCCGTGGAATTTCGGTTGCTGGGCCCTCTGGAAGTGCAGCGAGGCGCAGAGGTGCTCGACCTGGGGCCGCCCAAACGGCGTGCCCTGCTCCTGCGGCTGCTTCTGGAGAACGGCCACACCGTTGGTGTCGAACGACTCTGTGACGATCTGTGGGACGGCCGCCCACCCGCCGGTGCCATGTCCTCGGTGCACGCGCACGTCAGCAGGCTGCGTGCCGTGCTCGAGCCCGGCCGGGCGCGCCGGGAGCCGGCCGAGGTGCTCCGCAGCGTCCCCACCGGTTACGCCCTGCGCCTGCCTCCCGAGGCGCTGGACTCGGTGCGGTTCGAGCGGGCCGTGCAGCACGCGCACGCGCTCGCGGCCCGTGGCCGCGCCGGTGAGGCCCTCCGGGAGACCGAGGGGGCGCTCGGCATGTGGCGCGGCACCCCGCTCGTGGACGCCTGCCGCCACCGGTTCGCCGAGGGCGAGGCCGGCCGGCTCGAAGGGCTGAAGCTGTCCGCCGAGGAACTGCGCACCACCTTGCTGCTCCAGGAGGGCCGGACCGCTCAGGCGATCATCGCCGCGGAGCGGCTCATCGAACGCGATCCCCTGCGGGAGGCGTCATGGGCCGTGCTCATGCGGGCGCTGTACCTCGCGGGGCGGCACGCGGAAGCACTGCGACGGTACGAGACGGTACGCGCCCTGCTCGCCCACGACCTCGGCCTCGAACCGGGGCCCACATTGCGCGAGACCCAGCTGGCCGTACTCCGGCACGACACGGCGAGGCTGCGACCGTCGGCCCCGCCCGGCGCGCCCCCGGCCCTCGGCGCGCCCGCGGCAGCGCCCGCGGCAGCGCCTGCGGCTCCTGGCGCGCCTGCGGCTCCGGCGGTGTTTGCGGCGCCGGGTGTGCCTGCGGCCTCCGCCGTGCCTGCGGCCTCCGCCGTGCCTGCGGCCTCCGCCGTGCCTGCGGCCTCCGCCGTGCCTGCGGCCTCCGCCGTGCCTGCGGCCTCCGCCGA
>NZ_JBIVJP010000018.1:154256-154339 GCF_044750285.1 Streptomyces sp. NPDC088812
CGCCGTGCCTGCGGCCTCCGCCGTGCCTGCGGCCTCCGCCGTGCCTGCGGCCTCCGCCGGGCCAGCGGCCTCCGCCGTGCCTG
>NZ_JBIVJP010000018.1:154438-179736 GCF_044750285.1 Streptomyces sp. NPDC088812
GCGGCCTCCGCCGGGCCTGCGGCCTCCGCCGGGCCTGCGGCCTCCGCCGGGCCTGCGGCCTCCGCCGGGCCTGCGGCCTCCGCCGGGCCTGCGGCCTCCGCCGGGCCTGCGGCCCCCGCCGTGCCCGCGGCCTCCGCCGTACCCGCGGCCTCCGCCGCGCCCGCGGCGTGGTCGGCCGTCGGCGCTCGGCGGCCGTTGCCGGGAAGGGAGCGGGACCTGGACCGGCTGTGCGGGATGCTGCGGGACGCCGCCGCCGGGCGTACCGGGTGGGCGGTGGTCTCCGGGGAGCCCGGGGCCGGCAAGACCCGGGTCGCCGAGGAGCTGGCCCGGCGGGCGGCCGACACCGGGTACGAGGTCCGGTGGACGCGGTGCGCGGGGGAAGGCCACCCGGGGGCGGGCCCGCCGGCCGGCGGACTGCGCCCGCTCACCGGGACGGCGGAGCGGACGGCCGAGGACGCGGTGCCACCCGCACCCACGCTGTGCATCGTCGAGGACGTCCATCTGGCGTCCGCCGGGACACGAACCCTCCTGTCCTTCGCCGCGCGGACCCTGCGCGACGCCCCGCTGCTCGTCCTGTGCACCGTGGCGGACGAACCCGGCCCCGCCACCGAGCGGCTCCTGGCGGAGCTGGCGGGACGCGATGCCGAGCGGATACGGCTCGCCCCGCTGACGGAGGCCGCCGTACGGCACGTCGTCCTCGCCACCGCGGACGACGGACACGTGACGGACGACAGGGCGCGGGAGTTCCTCGGCCTGAGCGGCGGGAACCCCTTCCTGCTCACCCAGTTGCTGAAGCAGGCGGCGGACCCCCGGGTCTCCCGGGCGGGGGGACGCGTCCCCGTGCCGCCGGCCGTGCAGAGCGTGGTCCGGGTCCGGCTCGCCGAGCTGTCACCCGCCGCCCGCCGGGTCGTCGACACCGCGGCCGTGCTCGGTGGCCGGCCCGACATGGGGCTCGTGGCCCGGCTCACCGGGCTGCCGGCCGGCCAGGTGCTCGAACTGGCGGATCAGGCCGTCGCGGCGCGCCTGCTGTCGTGGAGCGAGGAGCTGCCCCCGCACGAGACGGGCGGCTACCGCTTTCCCGCCGGGGTGCTGCTGCGGGGCGTACTCGCCGACCTCGGACCGGCCCGCCGTCAGGCGCTGCACGCCGAAGCCGACCGCCTGCTCGCGGCGCGGACGGTCCGCAACGACACGGAGGGCCCGGCCGTCACGCCCGTCGCGGCCACCGCAGCCGGCCCGGTCCGTGCGGTGCCGACCGGGCCGGTCCTGCCCAGGGCGGCGGCGACACCGGCAAGGACCAGGCGGCCGCTGTCCTGTTCGGCGGGACGGAGAGCGGTCCGCGGCAGGTGACACGCCTGGGGTGCCCGCCGTCGCGGCTGCGGCGGCCGGGCGGTCGGCGACGGCTAGCCGGTGAGTGCCTGGGTTCCTATGACGGCGAGGAGAGCGAGGCGTTCGGCGTCCTGGGTGCCGGGTTCGGCCGTGTAGACCATGACGCGCAGGTCGTTGTCGGCGACGACGAGCACGTCGCAGTCCAGGGTGAGGGCGCCGACGTGGGGATGGTCGACGGTCTTGCGGGCGGACTGGTGCCGGCCGACGGCGCCGGCTTCCCAGAGCTTCTCGAACGCGGCGCTCCGGGCGCGCAGTTCGGAGACGAGGCGGTGCAGTCGCTGATCGTCCGGGTAGCGGCTCGCGGTGCTGCGCAGGTCGGCGACCTGCGCGGCACGGAGCGCGCCCCGGGATTCGGGGGTGTGGCGTACGCGGGTGCCGGAGCCGAGGAAGTTGCGCCACACGGCGTTGAGGTCGTCGCCTCGCCATTCCCCCATCAGCGCCGTGTACAGCGGGTTGGCGAGGAGCTGGGTCCACGCCGCGTCGAAGACCGCGACGGGGGTGCCGGTGAGCCGGTCCATCATCCGCCGGACGCCGGGCGTGATGTACGACGAGACCGTCTGCGGGCCGGGGGGAACGAGTCCGGCGAGCTGGAAGAGGTGGGCGCGTCCGTCCCTGGGCAGCCGCAGGGCTCGGGCGAGGGCTTCGACGACCTGAGCGGAGGGGTGGGTGGCCCGTCCCTGTTCGAGACGGGTGATGTAGTCGACGGAGACCCCGGCCAGCTGGGCCAACTCCTCCCGGCGCAGTCCTGGAGCGCGTCGGTGGCCGCCGGAGGGCAGGCCCGCCGTCTCGGGCGCGACCTGGTCGCGCCGGCGTCGTAGCGCCGCGCCGAGTTCTGTCGTCCCCATACCGGCCAGTGTGGCGCACCGGCCGGAGAACGTGCCTGGTACCCGCAGTCCCAGGAAGGCGGGTCCACTACCTGCTCGTCGGCCGCGGCTCCACAGTGAAGACAGGCGGCGAGAGGAACGGCCGCAGCCCCGCGGTGGCCCAGGCCGGCGACGACCGCCCCGACGCCGTCCAGCGCCGGCACCGGGCAGAGACGACCGGCTCCACGCGAGCCGCACACCCCGGCCGCCCCAGCCGCCCACCCACGACCCACCACCCACCACCCACGACCCACGAGGAACGACACCCATGAGCAACCTCGCACTCGTCACCGGCGCCACCTCCGGGATCGGCAGGGCGTTCGCCGATCGCCTGGCCGCCGACGGCTACGACCTGGTGATCGTCGGCCGACGGCAGGAGCGCCTGGACGAGTTCGCCGCCGCCCACCCGGAGGTCGGGATCCGTCCCGTCGTGGCCGACCTGTCCGCCGACGAGGGCATCGACACCGTCGCCCGGATCTGCGCGGCCGAGCCGCTGGACCTGCTGGTGAACAACGCCGGCGTGGCCCACTACATGCCACTCGCCGACCTGCCCGCCGACAAGGCCCGCGAACTGGTCAAGGTCAAGGTCCTCGCGCCCACCCTGATCACCCGGGCCGCCGTCGCCGGGATGCAGGAGCGCGGCCGGGGCGCGATCGTCAACGTGGCCGGCATGATCGCCTTCAGCGGCCCCGCACCCGCCTCGGTGATGCCCCGCCGCGCCGTCTACGCCGGCACACTCGCCCACCTGGTGGCCATGTCCCAGACGCTCGGCGCCGAACTCGAAGGCACCGGCGTCCAGGTCGAGGTCGTCTGTCCCGGTGTGGTGGCCACCGAGTTCCACGAGCGTCAGGGGCTCGACCTGAGCGCCGTGCCCCGCATGAGCGCCGCCGACGTCGTCACCGCCGCCCTGCGCGGCCTGGAACTCGGCGAGGTCGTCTGCGCGCCCGGCGTGGAGGATCCCACTCTCCTCGACACCGTCTTCCGGGCCGATCTGGCGGCCTTCGCCGGCCAGAGCCCCGAACTCGCCTCCCGCTACCGGGCCGTCCGACCCCTGAACCACCGCACACCGTGAGCCCGCCCCTGACGCCTCGGCACCCGATGCTGCTGCGAGCCGCCCGCGCCGGTACACCTAGGATACGGCCGTGGAAACTCACTCCAGGAACCTGGCGAATCGTCTGCAGGCAGCGCGGAGCAGGACTTTCGTGGGGCGGTCCCTGGAACTGGGCCGGTTCCGGGCGGCGCTCGGCGGTGCTCCGGGAGCCGCCCCGGTCCTCTACGTCCACGGCCCCGGCGGGGTCGGCAAGTCGACGTTGCTCAGACGCTTCGAGGACGAGGCACGGCAGGCCGGCCGCAGGACCGTCTGGGTGGACGGCCGCCAGGTGAACCCGTCCCCGGCCGGGTTCGAGGCCGAGGCGGGCGAGGCCGTCACGGGCGCGGGCGTCGTGCTGTTCGTCGACGGCTTCGAACGCTGCCAGGGACTCGAGGGATGGCTGCGGGACCGGTTCCTGCCCGGACTGCGCGAGGACGCCGTCGTCGTCCTGGCGGGACGGCGTCCGCCGAGCGCCGAGTGGCTGTGCGACCTGGCCTGGAGCGATCTGCTGGAGGTGCTCCAGCTCGGCTCGCTGGACCCGCGGACGGCCGCCGCGCTGCTCGAGCGGCGCGGTGTGGCCCCCGCCCAGCACGAGGCCCTGCTCGCCTTCGCGGGCGGGCACCCGCTCGCGCTGAGCCTGGCGGCCTCCGTCTCGCTGGCCGGCTCCGCGGACACCTCGGAGTGGACCCCCGGCCCCGACGTGATCGCCACGCTGCTCTCCGTGCTCGTCGGGGAGCTGCCGTCGCGCAGCCACCGGCTGGCACTGGAGACCGCGGCCCACGCCCTGACGACGACCGAGCCCCTGCTGGGCGCGGTGGTCGGAGAGCGCGAGGCCGCCGAGATGTTCACCTGGCTGCGCGAGCTGCCGTTCAGCGGGTACGGGAGGCAGGGCCTGTTCCTGCACGAACTGGTGAGCGAGGTCCTCGACCACGACTTCCGCTGGCGCGACCTGGACAACTACGAGCAGATGCACGTCCGCACCGGCCACTACCTGCTGCAACGGGTCAGGACCGCCTCCGAGGCCGAGGCGATGAACGCGGTCCGGGCGCTCACCTACCTCAAGCGCTACGGACCGATGGCGCCGTACTTCCGGAAGATCGACCGGGAGGGGGACGTGTACGAGGACGTCCTGCGCCCGGACGACCACGAACAGGCGGTCCGGATGACCGTGGAGACCGAGGGGGACCGCTCCGCGGACGTCGTCCGCTTCTGGCTCCGGGAGCAGCCCGGCGCGTTCCGCATGTACCGCAGCGCGCAGACCGGGGAACTCGTCGCCTTCATGCTGTGGCTGCGGCTGACCGACCCGGAGGTGGGCAGCGACCTGGACCCGGTCGTCGCGGAGGCCTGGGCCGGCGTGGCGCGGAAGGGCCCGCTGCTGCCCGACCAGCACATGCTGATGAGCCGCTTCATGATCTACCCGGGGGCGTACGGCCAGATATCCACCGTCGGCCACCTGATGCAGCTGCGGATCTGCGGGGACTGGATCCGCTCCCGGGGCCTGGCGTGGTCGTTCATCACCTCGCCGGACGCGGAGCTGTGGGGCCCGCTGATGGACCACCTCGGCCACGAGGAGCTGTTCCGGACGCCCTGGGACCACGGCCGTGTCTTCACCACGTACGCCTGCGACTGGCGGGTGACACCGCTGGAGATCTGGTTCGACCGCACCCAGCCCGGAGCGCTCACCGAGGCGCCCTCCGCGCCGGCCGTGGACGGGCCGCCGCGCAGGACGCTGTCGAGGGAGGAGTTCGAGACGGCCGTGCGCCAGGCGCTGCGGGATCTGCACCGGTCGGACGCCCTGCGCGGCAGCGCCCTGTTCGACAGCCGGCTGGCCGCGCGTTCCGGCTGGACGGAGCGGGAGGACGCGGCGGAGGAGCTGCGGCGCACCCTGGTGAGCGCCGTGGACGAGCTGGGGCGGGACCCCAAGTCGGGCAAGCCCCACCGGGCCCTCGCCACCACCTACCTGAGCAGGGCCTCCACCCAGGAGGCGGCCGCGGCCCGGCTGGGGCTCCCGTACAGCACCTACCGCCGGCACCTCGCCGAAGGGCACAAGCGTCTGTGCGAGGTGCTGTGGCACTGGGAACTCGGCGGCGCCCCGGTGGACGACGGCCGCACCGCACCCGTGTGACCCGCACCCGTACACGTGCGGCCCGTACACCTGTGACCCGTACACGTGCGGCCCGTACACGTGCGGCCCGTACACGTGCGGCCCGTACACGTGCGGCCCGTACACGTGCGAACCGCACCCGGTGACCTGTACACGTGTAACCCGTACACGTGTGAACCGTCCCGCTCACCCGCCCCGTCTCACACCCGCCCGCCCCCCGCTGTGCGCCCGCCTTAACCCCCGGCGACCCGTCCGGGAGACGCCTGCGTAATGCGCGGTTCGTACCGTCGCTAAGGCTCTCACCAGGCCGATCGTCAGAAAGGGGGCGCCCGTGGCCGTGCCGGACCCGCGGACCGACAGCGCGACGGAGACGAAGGTGCGCACGGTCTGCTCGTACTGCGGCGTGGGCTGCGGCATGCTCCTGGACATCCGCACCGGACCGGACGGACGCCGTACGGTCCTGAAGGCGTCCGGGGACAAGGAGCACCCCGCGAACTTCGGCCGGCTGTGCACCAAGGGCGCGACCACCGCCGACATGCTCGCCGCACCCGGCCGGCTGACCACCGCCCTGGTCCGCCCCGAGCGCGGGGAGGAGCCGGAGCCCGCCCCCGTGGCCGCGGCCGTCGCCGAGACGGCCCGGCGGCTGCGCGCGATCGTCGACGAGCACGGGCCCGACGCGGTCGCCCTCTACGTCTCCGGCCAGATGAGCCTGGAGGCGCAGTACCTGGCGAACAAGCTGGTCAAGGGGTATCTGCGCAGCAACCAGATCGAGTCGAACTCCCGGCTGTGCATGGCCAGCGCCGGCACCGGCTACAAGCTGTCCCTCGGCGCCGACGGGCCGCCCGGCTCGTACGAGGACCTCGACAGGGCGGACGTCTTCCTGGTCATCGGGTCCAACATGGCCGACTGCCACCCGATCCTCTTCCTGCGGATGATGGACCGGGTGAAGGCCGGGGCGAAACTGATCGTCGTCGACCCGCGGCGCACCGCCACCGCCGCCAAGGCCGACCTGTTCCTCCAGGTCAGGTCCGGCACCGACCTCGCCCTCCTGAACGGCCTCCTGCACCTGCTGCACGAGAACGGCCACACCGACCCCGACTTCGTCGCCGCGTACACCGAGGGCTGGGAGGCGATGCCCGGGTTCCTCGCCGACTACCCGCCCGCGACCGTCGCCGAGATCACCGGCATCCCCGAGGCCGACCTGCGCGAGGCGGCCCGGCTGATCGGCGAGGCGGGGGAGTGGACGAGCTGCTGGACGATGGGCCTCAACCAGTCCACGCACGGCACCTGGAACACCAACGCCCTGGTCAACCTGCACCTCGCGACCGGCAAGATCTGCCGGCCGGGCAGCGGTCCCTTCTCCCTCACCGGCCAGCCCAACGCCATGGGCGGGCGCGAGATGGGCTACATGGGGCCGGGGCTCCCCGGCCAGCGGTCCGTCCTCGTCGACGCCGACCGCGCCTTCGTCGAGGAGCTGTGGGGGCTCCCGCCGGGCACGATCCGCGCCGACGGCGTCGGCAAGGGCACCGTCGAGATGTTCCGGAGGATGGCCGACGGCGAGATCAAGGCCTGCTGGATCATCTGCACCAACCCGGTCGCCTCCGTCGCCAACCGCAAGACGGTCATCGAGGGCCTGGAGGCCGCGGAGTTCGTCGTCGCCCAGGACGTCTTCGCCGACACCGAGACCAACGCGTACGCCGACGTGGTCCTGCCCGGCGCCCTGTGGACGGAGACCGAGGGCGTCCTCATCAACAGCGAGCGCAACCTCACCCTCGCCCGGCCCGCCGCCGACCCGCCCGGCGAGGCCACCGCCGACTGGCGCCTGATCGCCGACGTCGCCCGCGCGATGGGCTACGAGGACGGCTTCGCCTACGACAGCGCGGAGGAGATCTTCGAGGAGATCAAACGCGCCCACAACCCGCAGACCGGCTACGACCTGCGCGGAGTGACCTACGAGCGGCTGCGCGCCACCCCGGTGCAGTGGCCCGCCGCCACCCCCGACGGCCCCGACCGCAACCCGGTCCGGTACGTGAACGCCGACGGCTCGCTCACCTTCCCCACCGCGAGCGGCCGCGCCGTCTTCCACGCCCGCCCGCATGTCCCGCCCGCCGAGATGCCGGACGACGACTACCCGTTCGTCCTCAACACGGGCCGTCTCCAGCACCAGTGGCACACCCTGACCAAGACCGCCAAGGTGGCCAAGCTCAACAAGCTCGACCCGGGCCCCTTCGTCGAGCTGCACCCCGAGGACGCCGCCGCACTCGGGATCGCCGACGGCGACTCGGTGGAGGTCGCCTCCCGGCGCGGCCGGGCCGTGCTGCCCGCCGTCGTCACCGACCGGGTGCTGCCGGGCTCCTGCTTCGCGCCGTTCCACTGGAACGACCTGTTCGGCGAGTACCTCAGCGTCAACGCGGTCACCGGTGACGCCGTCGACCCGCTCTCCTTCCAGCCCGAACTGAAGGTGTGCGCGGTGTCGCTGACCAAGGTGTCCACGCCGGTGACCGTACGGACCGCGACGGCGCCCGCCGCGGCGGGCACGGTACCCGTGGCCGCGCCGGTGACCGGTGCGCGGGTGCTCGTCCCGACCGCCGTCCAGCCCTCCGCCGCCGCCGTCTTCGGCCTGGACCCCGCCCCGCCGCCCGTCCTGAGCGAGCGGGAGCGGCAGTACCTGGTCGGCTTCCTCGCCGGCATCCCGGCCGGCGCCCCCGGCGTCCCCGTCCTCCCCCCGGACGCCCCGTTCAGCCCCGAGCACGCCCTGTGGGTCAACGGCACCCTGGCCGGCATGTACTCCCGCACCGCCCCCGACGCCGGCTCCGAGCCGCCCGCCGGGCGCCGGATCGTCATCCTGTGGGCGTCGCAGACCGGCAACGCCGAGGACTTCGCCACCACCACCGCCGAACGGCTCACCGCCGGCGGCCACAGCACCTCCCTCGTCGCCATGGACGAGGCCGACCCCGCCGCCCTGCCCGCGGGCGCCGACCTGCTGCTGATCACCAGCACCTTCGGCGACGGCGACGCCCCCGACAACGGCGCCGGCTTCTGGGACGGCCTGACCACCCTCGACGCCGGGCGCCTCGCGGGCCGCCGGTACGCCGTCCTGGCCTTCGGGGACTCCTCCTACGACGACTTCTGCGGGCACGGCCGCCGCCTGGACCGCCGTATGGACGAGCTGGGCGCGGTACGGCTGGCGCCGCGCACCGACTGCGAACCGGACTACGAACCGCAGGCCGAGGCCTGGCTGGACCAGGTGCTCACCGCCCTCAAGGACGCCACGGAACCGGCCCCGGCCCAGCTCTCGCCCTCCCCGGTCCCCGCCCTGGCCGCCCAGGCCGCGCACTCCCCGGCTCCGGCCCCCGCCGCGCCCCGCGCCAAGCGGCCCGCCCCCGTCACCGCCCGCCTCACCGGCAACCGCCTGCTCAGCCTGCCGGGCTCCGGCAAGGAGGTGCGCCGCTTCACCTTCGACACCCGCGACAGCGACACCCCGCTGCAATACGAGGCCGGCGACGCCCTCGGCGTACGGCCCCTGAACTCCCCGGCACTGGTGGCGGAGTGGCTGGCGGTCACCGGTCTGGACGCGGACGCGGCCGTGCGGGTGAACGGCGTCGGCGAGGTCGCCCTCGGCGAGGCCCTGCTGCGCCACCTCGACATCACCCGGATCTCACCGGCCCTGCTGCGGTTCACCGCCGACCGCGCCCGCGACCCGCGCGAGCTGCGCAAGCTGCTGCGCCCGGACAACAAGGACGAGCTGGCGAAGTGGTCCTGGGGCCGGCAGGCCGTCGACGTGGCCGCCGAGTTCGGCATCCGGGCCGGGGCACAGGAGTGGACCGGGACACTCGGCCGCCTCCAGCCCCGGCTGTACTCCATCTCGTCCAGCCCGCTCACCGACCCCCACCTGGTCTCCCTCACCGTCTCGGTCGTCCGGTACGAGAACCTGGCCGGCCGCCCCCGCCAGGGCGTCTGCTCGCCCTTCCTCGCGGACGCCGGGCCCGGCACCGAGGTACCGGTGCACGTGCAGCGCTCCCCGCACTTCCGGCCGCCCGCCGACCCGGCGGTGCCGATGGTGATGGTGGGCCCCGGCACCGGCGTCGCCCCGTTCGTCGGCTTCCTTCAGGAGCGCCGGGCACGCGGGCACCGGGCGCCGAACTGGCTGTTCTTCGGCGAACAGCACCGGGCGACCGACTTCTACTACGAGCAGGAGCTGACCGCCTTCCTGGCCGACGGCACCCTCGGCCGCCTGGACACGGCCTTCTCCCGCGACCAGCGGGCCAAGGTGTACGTGCAGGACCGGATGCGCGAGCACGGCTCCCAGCTGTGGTCCTGGCTCCGGGACGGCGCCCACTTCTACGTGTGCGGCGACGCCTCCCGCATGGCCAAGGACGTCGACCGGGCGCTGCGCGACATCGCCGTCGTCCACGGCGGCCTGGGGGAGGAGGAGGCCGCGGCCTACGTCAAGCAGCTCGCCTCGGACAAGCGGTACGTGCGGGACGTGTACTGACGGGCGGCCGCCTTCCCGAGGCCGGTGGCCGGTGGCCGGTGGTGCGCCGACACGCGTTCATCTTCGGCCGTGTCCGGCGCGTCACTGTTCGGATGATCGACAGGGATGGACAAGATCTGACGCACCCTCCGTCCCGTGCAGCCGCACGGTTCGCCCCGAGGAAGGTCATGGTCATGTCGCACCCGCACGTGTCGTCCATGGACCGGCCGGACCGCCCCCAGCGGGCGGTCGTCAGCCGTCGCCGTCTCCTCGAAGGATCCGCCGCCGTGCTCGGCGCGCTCGCCCTCTCCGCCCCCGCCACCGCCCACCGGGCCGCCGCGGCGGACCCGGCCCCGGAGTGGAACGGCCGCATCGACGTCTTCCGGCTCGGCACCGAACCCCCGCACACCACCCTCATGCCGTACGCCGGCCTCGGCCAGGCCCTCGCCGCCGACCGCACCCGCTCCCCGTACCGGCTCGACCTCGACGGGACCTGGAGATTCGCCTACGCCGAGCGCCCCGACGAGCGGGACGCCGACTTCCACCGCACCGACCTCGACGACACCTCCTGGGAGACGATCCCCGTCCCCTCCGTCTGGCAGCTGCACGGCCACGACCGCCCCATCTACCTCAACATCACCTACCCCTACTGGGGCCCCAACGGCCTGGGCGAGGACCCGCAGCCCCCTGCCGCGCCCACCCGCTACAACCCGGTCGGCCAGTACCGGCGCACCTTCACCGTGCCCGGGGAGTGGGCCGGCCGGCGCACCTTCCTGCACTTCGAGGGCGTCAAGTCCGCGCACTACGTCTGGATCAACGGCGAGCTGGCCGGCTACCACGAGGACTCCTACACCCCCGCCGAGTACGACATCACCGACCGCCTCCGGCCGGGCACCAACCAGATCGCCGTGGAGGTCTACCGCTACTCCGACGGGGACTGGCTGGAGGACCAGGACATGATCCGGCTGAGCGGCATCTTCCGCTCGGTCTACCTGTACTCCACCCCGTCCGTGCACCTGCGGGACTTCAAGCTGGACACCCCGCTCGGCGACGGCCACACCTCCGCGGAGCTGTCGGTCACGGCGAGCGTGCGGGACTACGGGGACGGCGCGGACGGCCCGGCGGGGGAGGGGCCCGGCCACCGGTACACCGTCGACACCCTCCTGTACGACGCCGACGGCCACCCCGTGTGGTCCCGCCCGCTCCAGCAGCCCGTCGACCTCACCCCCGGCGGCGAGACGACCGTCCGGGCGGCGAAGGCCGTACCCGCCCCCCGCCTCTGGTCCGCGGAGCACCCGTACCTGTACACCGCCGTCCTGCGGCTGCGCGACCCCGCCGGCCGGGTCATCGAGACGCTGTCGCACCGGGTCGGTCTGCGCGAGTTCGCCCTGAAGGGCGGGCTGATGCGGATCAACGGCCGGCCCGTCTCCTTCCGCGGCACCAACCGGCACGAGATGCACCCGGCCCGCGGCACCGCCCTCACCCGCGCGGACCTCGTCGAGGACATCCGGCTCATCAAGCGCCTGAACATCAACTCCGTGCGCACCTCCCACTACCCCAACAACCCGCACTGGTACGAACTGGCCGACGAGTACGGCCTCTACCTCGTCGACGAGACCAACCTGGAGACGCACGGCATCCGCTCCCGGTACCCCGGCGACCACCCCGACTGGACCGCCGCCTGCGTGGCCCGCGCCCGGAACATGGTCCACCGCGACAAGAACCACGCCTCGGTCGTCCTGTGGTCCCTCGGCAACGAGGCCGGCGCCGGCCGCACCTTCACCGCCATGTACGACTGGATCCGCTCCTACGACCCCACCCGTGTCATCCAGTACGAGGGCGACGACAGTCCCGGCGTCAGCGACATCCGCTCCCGCATGTACGAGACACCCGCCCGGGTCGAGCAGCGCGCCGAGGACGCCACGGACACCCGCCCGTACGTCATGATCGAGTACTCCCACGCGATGGGGAACTCCAACGGCAACCTCGAGAAGTACTGGGACGTCGTCCGCCGCCACGACGTCCTCCAGGGCGGCTGGATCTGGGACTTCGTCGACCAGTCCCTGTACTGGCCCACCCCCGTGCGCACCCTGTTCACCGAGACCGGCCCCGGCCGGCTGCGCGGCGAGCTGATGGCCTCCAGCGGCACCTTCGACCGGACCCGGGGCGTCTTCGGCGCCACCGTCTTCGCCCGCGACCCGAGCCTGGACCTCACCGGGTCCCTCACCCTGGAGGCCTGGGTCACCCCGCACGTCACCGGCTACCACCAGCCGATCATCGCCAAGGGCGACACCCAGTACGCGCTGAAGCAGACCGACCGCACCCTGGCGTTCTTCCTCCACGACGGCAGCCGGTGGATCACCGCGAGCTGGGCCCTGCCCGACGACTGGACCGGCCGCGAACACCACGTCGCGGGCGTCTTCGACGCCGACGCGGGCACCCTCACCCTGTACGTCGACGGCGTGGTACGGGCCACCCGCGCCACCGATCGCCGCCCCGCCGTCAACACCGCCCCCCTCGCGCTCGGCAACGACACCGACAACCACACCCGCGAGTTCAGCGGCACCGTCCGCCGGGCCCGCGTCCACGCCCGCGCCCTCACCGCCGCCGAACTCGCCGACGACGGCCGCGGCCCCGGCGACGACGGAGTGCGGTTCTGGTTCGACGCGGCCACCGTCGCCGTGGCGGAGGAGCGGCCGCGCGAGAAGACCTTCCTCGCCTACGGCGGCGACTGGGGCGACCTGCCCAACGACGGCGCCTTCGTCGCGGACGGCATCGTCACCGCCGACCGGGGCCACACCGGCAAGGCCGCCGAGGTCAAGCGGGTCTACCAGGCGATCGGCGCGGCACCCGTGCCCGGACGCCCGGCGGGCACGGTCACGCTGACCAACGAGTACCTCTTCACCGACCTCAGGGACTTCCGCGGACGGTGGACCCTCGTCGCCGACGGCACGGCGGTGCGCCACGGCGAACTGACCCGCGGCCAGCTGGGCGTACCGCCCCTGACCGCCAAGGACATCACCGTCCCCGTACGGCTCCCGGCCGCCCCGGACCCCGGCACCGAGTACTTCCTCGCGCTCTCCTTCACCCTGCGGGAGCCCACCCCGTGGGCGCGGGCCGGCTTCGAGGTGGCCCGCCACCAGATCCCGCTCGACGCCGGCAGCCCGCCCGTGACGCCCGTGCCCCTGGCGCGCGTCCCCGCCCTCACCCACGACGACGGCCCCACCGAGGTCACCGTCACCGGCCGGGACTTCTCCGTCACCGTCGACAAGCGCACCGGCGTCATCACCTCCTACGAGGCCGCCGGCACCTCCCTGATCGTCTCCGGCCCCGCGCCCAACTTCTGGCGGGCGCCCACCGACAACGACAAGGGCAACGGCCAGCACACCCGCAACCGGACCTGGCGCGACGCCGGCGCGCACCGCACCGTGACCGGCGTCGGCGTGCGCGCCCTGCGGGACCGGGCCGTGGAGATCACG
Organism: Streptomyces sp. NPDC088812; assembly: GCF_044750285.1. Classification (NCBI taxonomy): domain Bacteria; kingdom Bacillati; phylum Actinomycetota; class Actinomycetes; order Kitasatosporales; family Streptomycetaceae; genus Streptomyces; species Streptomyces sp. NPDC088812. The sequence continues at coordinate 167,835 of NZ_JBIVJP010000018.1, forward strand.
GTCACCGGCACGCTCCCGACGGCCGTGACGTCGGCGTACACCACCACCTACACCGTCTTCGGCAACGCCGAGATCAAGGTCGACCACACCCTGCACCCGGGCGCCGTGAGCCTGCCGTACCTCCCGGAGGTGGGCAGCCTGCTGTTCCTCCCCGCCCGGCTGGAGCACCTGCACTACTACGGGCGCGGCCCCGAGGAGAACCACTGGGACCGCAACAACGGCACCGACGTCGGCCGGTACTCGGGGACCATCTCCGAGCAGTGGACCCCCTACGTCCGCCCGCAGGAGAACGGCAACAAGACCGACGTCCGCTGGGTCGCCCTCACCGACCGCGACGGCGTCGGCCTGCTGGCCACGGGCGAGCCCCTGCTGGAGGTCAACGCCTCCCACTTCACCCCCGAGGACCTGTCGGCCGGGGTCCGCCACGACTACCAGCTCACCCCGCGCGAGGAGGTCGTGCTGCGCCTGAGCCACCGCCAGATGGGTGTCGGCGGCGACAACAGCTGGGGCGCCCACACCCACGACGAGTACAAGCTGTTCGCCGACCGCGACTACGCCTACACCTACCGGCTGCGGCCCCTGACCGACGTCGGCGGGGCGACGGCGCTCTCGCGCACCCCCACCGCGGGGGAGTGACCCGCGTCCGCCGGTGCCGTTCCCCGTCCGTGTGACGCCGTCCACACCGGACGATCTCTGTGGCGACGGGAGGGGAAGAGCGGAACAATCCACCACGGAACGGGTAACGGAATCGACGGAAGAGGGAACCTCCCATGGCCGAGCAGGACGAACGCTTCGACGTCGTGGTCCTCGGGGCCGGCCCCGGCGGCTACGTCGCCGCGGTCCGCGCCGCCCAGCTGGGCAGACGGGTCGCCGTCGTCGAGGAGAAGTACTGGGGCGGCGTCTGCCTGAACGTGGGCTGCATCCCCACCAAGGCCCTCCTGCGCAACGCCGAGCTCGCCCACCTCCTCACCCACGAGGCGAAGACCTTCGGCATCAGGTTCGACGGCCAGGTCTCCTTCGACTACGGCGAGGCGTTCCGCCGCAGCCGCAAGGTCGCGGACGGCCGGGTCAAGGGCGTCCACTACCTGATGAAGAAGAACAGGATCACCGAGTTCGACGGCCGCGGCACCTTCCTCGACCCGCACACCCTCCAGGTCGCCGGCTACGACGGCGAGACCCGCACGATCGGCTTCGACCACTGCGTCATCGCCATCGGCGCCACCCCCAAGCTCCTCCCCGGCACCCGCCGCACCTCCCGCGTGGTGACGTACGAGGAGCAGATCCTCGCCGAGGAGCTCCCGGAGTCGATCGTCATCGCGGGCGCCGGCGCGATCGGCGTCGAGTTCGCCTACGTGCTGCACAACTACGGCGTGCAGGTCACCGTCGTGGAGTTCCTGGACCGCATGGCCCCGCTGGAGGACGCCGAGGTCTCCGCCGAACTCGCCCGGCAGTACCGCAGGCTCGGCATCGACGTGCTCACCTCCACCCGCGTCGACGCCATCGACGAGTCCGGCCCCCGGGTCCGCGTCACGGTCACCGGCAAGGACGGCGCCCAGCACGTCCTGGAGACCGACAAGGTCCTCCAGGCGATCGGCTTCGCCCCGAACGTGACCGGCTACGGCCTGGAGAACACCGGCGTCCGGGTCACCGAGCGCGGCGCGATCGACGTCGACGGCCGCTGCCGCACCTCCGTCCCGCACCTGTACGCCATCGGCGACGTCACCGCGAAGCTGATGCTCGCGCACGCCGCCGAGGCGATGGGCGTGATCGCCGCCGAGACCCTCGCGGACGCGGAGACCATGGAGCTCGACTACGCCATGATCCCCCGGGCCACCTTCTGCCAGCCCCAGGTCGCCAGCTTCGGCTACACCGAGGCCCAGGCCCGCGACCTCGGGTACGACGTCAAGGTCGCGAAGTTCCCCTTCAGCGCCAACGGCAAGTCCCACGGCCTCGGCGACACCACCGGCTTCGTCAAGCTGATCAGCGACGCGATGCACGGCGAGCTGATCGGCGGCCACCTCATCGGCCCCGACGTCACCGAGCTGCTGCCCGAGCTGACCCTGGCCCAGCAGTGGGACCTCACCGTCCACGAGGTCGCCCGCAACGTCCACGCCCACCCGACCCTGAGCGAGGCCGTCAAGGAGGCCGTCCACGGCCTCGCCGGCCACATGATCAACATGTGAGGACGGCCGGCCGGGCCGTTCACCCGGACGGCCCGGCCGCGCTCGCACCCGACGGACGTCCGGGGTGTCCTGCAACGGAGCCCCACGGAAGGGACGCCCGGCCATGACCTCCCACCCCGGCCCGAGCCCGGACCGCCCGAGCCCGGACCGCCCGAGCCCGGACCGCCCGAGCCCGGACCGCCCGAGCCCGGACCGCCCGAGCCCGCACCACCCGAGCCCGCACCACCCGAGCCCGGACCGCCCGACGCCGGGCGGCGGCCCGCCGGGCGAGATCGGCACCGCCTGGTCCACTCCGCGCGGCGGCCCGCGCCCACCCTCCCCGCGCGACGCCCGGATCGCCGGCGGCGTCGCCTTCGCCGGCGTCCTGATGCTGTGCGGTGGCGTCCTCTCCGTCCTCCAGGGCATCGCCGCGCTCGCCGGGGACGAGGTCTACGCCCGGGTCGGCTCCTACGTCTACGCGCTGAGCCTCACCGCCTGGGGCGCCGTCCACGTCGCCCTCGGCGTCCTCGCCGCCGTCACCGGCGCCGGTCTGCTCAGGGGCGCCGCCTGGGCCCGCTTCCCGGGCGTCTTCCTGGCCGCGCTCGGCCTGGTCGCCCAGTTCCTGTTCCTGCCCTACGAACCGCTCTGGTCGGTCGTGATCATGGGGGTGGACGGGTACGTGATCTGGGCGCTGACCGCGCGGACGGGGGCGTAGGGGCGCGCGCGGGCCGCCGTCCCCGCCGGGCGGCGGGGGCCGGTGCGAGCCGGTCGGCGTGCGGGGGCCGGGACGAGGGGCGTGCGCCCCTACCGGTCCTCCTGCTCGGCCGTGTCGCTGATGCCCAGCCGCAGGTGCTCCACGTGGTAGACGGCCTGGTCGAGGAGTTCGGCGACATGGTGGTCGTGCAGGGCGTAGACGACCGAGCGGCCGCGCCGCTCGCCCACCACCAGGCCCAGGTTGCGCAGCAGCCGCAACTGGTGCGAGCACGCCGACTGCTCCATCCCCACCTCGGCCGCCAGCTCCGTCGCGGGCAGCGGCCCTTCCCGCAGCCGGGCGAGGATCAGCAGGCGTGAGGGGGTGGACAGGGCCTGGAGGGTGGTGGCCACCTTGGCCGCGTTGCCCGCGTCCAGGCGGACGCGCTCGGTGGCTGCGGGGGTGACGGCTCCATGACCCATGCGGGCCATCTTACCCATCGCATATGAACGAATGAATGACTCTTCATGTGTTCCTGTATCGTGGCCGCGTGCCCACCACCACCCTCACCTCCCCGCCGTCCGCCGCGACCGCCCCGGCGCCGCCACGCCGCCGCACCCGGCTCCTCGCCCTCCCCGAGGCCCGCTGGGCCCTCGCCGCCACCCTCGCCTTCCTGCTGGGCCTCGCGCTGGACCTCGGCGGCGCACCGGCCTGGGCGTCCGCCGTCCCCTACGCGGTCGCCTACGTCACCGGCGGCTGGGAGCCCGCCCTCGAAGGCCTGCGGGCGCTGCGCGGGAAGACCCTCGACGTCGACCTGCTGATGATCGTCGCCGCGCTCGGCGCCGCCGCCATCGGCCAGGTCCTCGACGGCGCCCTCCTCATCGTCATCTTCGCCACCTCCGGCGCCCTGGAGGCCCTGGCCACCGCCCGCACCGCCGACTCCGTCCGCGGCCTCCTCGACCTCGCCCCCGACACCGCGACCCGGCTCACCGACGACGGCGAGGAGACCGTCCCCGCCGCCGCGCTCGCCGTCGGCGACCTGCTGCTGATCCGCCCGGGCGAACGCGTCGGCGCCGACGGCCGTGTCGTCGACGGCGTCAGCGAGGCCGACCAGGCGACCATCACCGGCGAACCGCTGCCCGTGGTCAAGCGCCCCGGCGACGAGGTCTTCGCCGGCACCCTCAACGGCACCGGCGCCCTCCGCGTCCGCGTCGGACGCGACCCCGCCGACTCGGTCATCGCCCGCATCGTCACCCTGGTCGAGGAGGCCTCCCGCACCAAGGCGCCCACCCAGCTCTTCGTCGAGCGGATCGAACAGCGCTACGCCGTCGCCGTCGTGGCCGCCACCCTCGCCGTCTTCGCCGTGCCGCTCGCCTTCGGCGCGCAGCTCACCGACGCCCTGCTGCGCGCCATGACCTTCATGATCGTCGCCTCGCCGTGCGCCGTCGTCCTCGCCACCATGCCGCCCCTGCTGTCCGCCATCGCCACCGCCGGCCGCCACGGCGTCCTGGTCAAGTCCGCGGTCGCCATGGAACGGCTCGGCGAGATCGACACCGCGGCCCTCGACAAGACCGGCACCCTCACCGAGGGCGCCCCCGAGGTCACGGCCGTCACCCCGCTGCCCGGATCCGGCGTCGACGAGGACGCCCTCCTCGCCCTCGCCGCGGCCGCCGAGCACCCCAGCGAGCACCCGCTGGCCCGCGCCGTCGTGGCGGCGGCGCGCGAGCGGGGCCTGCGGATCGCCCCCGCCGAGGACTTCACGGCGACGCCCGGACAGGGAGTCACGGCCCTCGTCGAGGGCCGGCCGGTCACCGTGTGCCGGGCGGACACCGGCCATGCCCCGGCAGGCCCCGGGACGGAGGGGACCGTGGTCCTGGTACGCGTCGCCGGCGCCCCCGCCGGCACCCTCACCCTCACCGACCGCCTGCGCCCCGCCGCCCCCGCCGCCACCGAGGCGCTCACCGCCCTCACCGGCACCGCCCCGGTCCTCCTCACCGGCGACAACGCCCGGGCCGCCGCCCGCGTCGCCGACGCCACCGGCATCACGGACGTCCGCGCCGGCCTGCTCCCGCAGGACAAGGCCGAGGCCGTCCGAGAACTCCAGCGCTCCGGCCGCAGGGTGCTGTTCGTCGGGGACGGCGTCAACGACGCGCCCGCGCTTGCCGCCGCCCACGCCGGCCTGGCCATGGGCCGGGCCGGTTCCGACCTGGCCCTGGAGACCGCGGACGCCGTCGTCGTCCGCGACGACCTCACCACGGTCGCGGCCGTCGTACGGCTGTCGCGGACCGCGCGCCGGCTGGTGGTGCAGAACCTGGTGATCGCGGGGACGTTCATCACCGGCCTGGTGCTCTGGGACCTCGTCGGCCACCTGCCGCTGCCGCTCGGGGTGGCCGGGCACGAGGGGTCGACCGTGCTGGTCGGACTCAACGGACTGCGGCTGCTGCGGGACCGCGCCTGGCGGCAGTGAACCGGGAAGGCGAGTCGGGAAGACGTACCGGGTGGTCGCATCGGGAAGGCGAGTCGGGAAGACGTACCGGGTGGTCGCATCGGGAAGGCGAGTCGGGAAGACGTACCGGGTGGTCGCATCGGGAAGGCGAGTCGGGAAGACGAACCGGTAGGCGCATCAGGAAGGCGAGTCAGGAAAAGATGCGAACCCGAATCGGGAAGGCACCGGCCACCCGAGCTCGATGTCGGATTCTCGCCAGCACCGCCCCGGGCCGGTGGCCGATGCTGAAGGCATGCGGAACGGGATGCACACCGACCGGGAGCGCTGCCTGCGCGCCGTGCAGTCGAAGGACGCGCGGTTCGACGGCTGGTTCTTCACGGCGGTCTCGACCACCGGGATCTACTGCCGGCCCAGCTGCCCGGTCGTGGCGCCCAAGCCGGAGAACATGACCTTCCACCCGAGTGCCGCCGCCTGCCAGCAGGCCGGTTTCCGGGCCTGCAAACGGTGCCGGCCGGACACCAGCCCGGGCTCCCCGGAGTGGAACCACCGCGCCGACCTCGTCGCCCGCGCCATGCGGCTCGTCGCCGACGGCGTCGTCGACCGCGAAGGGGTGCCCGGACTCGCCGCCCGCCTCGGCTACAGCACCCGCCAGGTGGAACGCCAGCTCCTCGCCGAACTCGGCGCCGGCCCCCTCGCCCTGGCCCGCGCCCAGCGCGCCCAGACCGCCCGCCTCCTCATCGAGACCAGCGAACTGCCCATGGCGGACGTGGCGTTCGCCGCCGGCTTCGCCTCCGTCCGCACCTTCAACGACACGGTGCGCGAGGTGTTCGCGCTCTCCCCGAGCGACCTGCGCGCCCGCGTCCCGAAGAAGAGCGGCGCCCCGCGCCCGGCGTCCCCCACCGCCGGGACGCTCCACCTCCGCCTGCCGTTCCGCGCCCCCCTCAACCCCGACAACCTCTTCGGCCACCTCGCCGCGACCGGCGTGCCCGGGGTGGAGGAGTGGCGCGACGGGGCCTTCCGGCGCACGCTGCGCCTGCCGTACGGACACGGCATCGTGGCGCTCACCCCGCACCCCGACCACATCGGCTGCCGGCTCACCCTCACCGACCTGCGCGACCTCACCGTCGCCATCAGCCGCTGCCGGCGCCTGCTCGACCTGGATGCCGACCCGGTCGCCGTCGACGACCACCTGCGCACCGACCCGCAGCTCGCGCCGCTGGTCGACAAGGCACCCGGCCGCCGCGTCCCGCGCACGGTGGACGAGGCGGAGTTCGCCGTCCGGGCGGTCCTGGGCCAGCAGGTGTCCACGGCGGCTGCCCGCACCCACGCGGCCCGCCTGGTCACCGCCCACGGCGACCCCGTCGACGACCCCGACGGCGGCCTCACCCACCTCTTCCCGACCCCCGAGGCCCTCGCCGCGCTCGACCCCGGGACCCTGGCGATGCCCCGCACCCGCCGCACCACCTTCACCACCCTCGTACGGCACCTCGCCGGGGGCTCCCTGCACCTGGGCGTGGAGAGCGACTGGGCCGAGGCCCGCGCCCGCCTGCTGTCCCTCCCCGGCTTCGGCCCCTGGACCGTCGACGTCATCGCCCTGCGCGCCCTCGGCGACCCCGACGCCTTCCTCCCCACCGACCTGGGCGTCCGCCGCGCCGCCCGGGAACTGGGCCTGCCCTCCACCCCGGCGGCGCTCACGGCCCGCGCGGCGGCCTGGCGCCCCTGGCGGGCCTACGCGGTCCAGTACCTGTGGGCGACCGACAGCCACCCGATCAACGTCCTGCCGACCTGAGGAACCCCGATGCACACCCCCACGAAGCGGCACACGCTCGTCGACAGCCCCTACGGCCCCCTCACCCTCGTCGCCGACGACGGAGTCCTGTGCGGCCTCTACATGACCGAACAGCGCCACCGCCCACCGCAGGAGACCTTCGGCGCCCGCGACGACACCCTCTTCACCGAGGCCCGGGACCAGCTGGAGGCGTACTTCGACGGCGAGCTGAAGCACTTCACCCTCCGGCTCCGCCTGCACGGCACCCCGTTCCAACGCGCGGTCTGGGACGAACTCCGGCACATCCCCTACGGCGAGACCCGCACCTACGGCGAACTCGCCCGGACCCTCGGCACCCCGACCGCCTCCCGCGCCGTCGGCCTCGCCAACGGCAGGAACCCCGTCGGCATCATCGTCCCCTGCCACCGCGTCGTCGGCGCCGACGGCAGCCTCACCGGCTACGGCGGCGGCCTCGCCCGCAAACACCGCCTCCTGGCCTTCGAGAGCGGCACGTCCCTCTTCTAGGCCCGTGTCCTACCCCTGGGCCAGGTCCCGCAGCAGCCTGGGCAGCGCGGTCCCGATCGGCTCCCGTACGACCTCGTCGGCGATGTCGTCGTACGGTGTCGGCTCGGCGTTGACGATGATCAGGCGGGCGCCGTGGTCGGCGGCGACACCCGTGAGGCCCGCCGCCGGATGGACCTGGAGGCTGGTGCCGACGGCGAGGAACACCTGGCAGGCCTTGGTGATCGCGACGGCGTCACCGAGGACCACCGGGTCGAGGCGTTCGCCGAACATCACGGTCGCCGACTTCAGGATCCCGCCGCAGCCGAGGCACGGCGGATCGTCCTCACCGGCCTCCACCCGCGCCAGCGCGTCCCGCATCGATCCGCGCGTGTGGCACCGGGTGCACACCACGCCGCGCGCGGAGCCGTGCAGTTCGAGCACCTTGCGGGCGGGCAGCCCGGCGAGCTGGTGCAGTCCGTCCACGTTCTGCGTGATCACCCGCACCGGCACCCCGGACCGTTCCAGTTCGGCCACCGCCCGGTGCGCCGCGTTCGGTTCCGCCCGGAGCGCCCAGGTTCCGCGCCGCATCTGCCAGGACCGCCGCCGGATCTCCGGGTCGCGCATGTAGTACTCGTACGTGACGAGCTTCTCCGCCTCCGGGTCCCGCCGCCACAGCCCGTCGGGGCCGCGGTAGTCGGGGATGCCGGAGTCCGTGGAGACGCCGGCGCCGCTGAGGAGGGCGACGAGGGGTTTGGCCATGTCGCCGAGGGTAGGGCGGGGGATCCGGTACGGGCGAACGGATATCGGGCGGGCGGGAACCGGTGCTACGGTCCCGCCATGGCCAAGGTCGCTGTCTCCCTCGATGCCGAACTCGTCGTCGAGGTCATGGTGCTCACCGGTGTGGGCAGCCCCCAGGACGCCGTCGAAGTCGTCGTGCGCGACTACATCGAGCGCGGGCACCGCACCGAGGCGCGGACGGCCACGCGGGACGAGGCGCTGCGGGCGGTGGACGTGAAACCGCGCGACGTGGAGGGCTGACCACCCGCCTGCCGCCGCTCCGTCACCGGGGCCCGGCCGCCGCTCACGCCACCCGGTGGCCGTTCTCCAGTTCGGCCGTGCCCGAGCCGTCCGCCAGGACGTCCAGCGCGGCCAGCACGCGCAGGCCCAGCGAGCCCCGCAGGTGGTCGGTGATCTCCGCGCGCGGCACCAGCCGCCAGGACAGCAGCTCCTCCTCCTGCAACCGGATCGCCTTGAGGTCGTCGTCGGTGAGGACCCCGCCGTCGTAGACGTACGCCACCAGGGGCGGCCGGTTCGTGCCGTGCGCCCAGTCCACCGTGAGCAGCCGGCCCGGTTCGCGGTCCAGGCCGATCTCCTCGAGCGTCTCGCGGCGGGCCGCCTGCCGTGGGGTCTCGCCGTCGTCGGACTCGATCGTGCCGCCCGGCAGCGTCCACCCCTCGCGGTAGTTCGGCTCGACCAGGAGCACCCGCCCCTCGCCGTCCCGGAACAGCACCGCGGCGCCGGCCAGGACGCGGGGGAGGGAGGCGATGTAGGCGGCGAAGGACGTCTCAGCAGTGGTCATCCTGGAAGGGTAACCAGGCCCCGCACCTTCCACCCGGCTCACTGCGCGGCGCACGGGAGCGGGGGACGGCCCCGGTCACGGCGTGTCCGCCCCCACCAGCCGCAGCGTCCGTTCCGCCAGCTCACTGATCCGCACCCCGTCGAAGCCGAACACAGCGCTGCGCACGGTGTCCTCCAGCGGTTCCGTCCACTGGCCGGGGATCGCCCGCGCGCCGGTCAGGACCCCGGCGACCGAACCGGCCGTCGCCCCGTTGGAATCGGTGTCCAGGCCGCCGCGGACGGTGAGGGTGATGGTGCGGGTGAAGTCGCCGTCGCCGTACAGGAGCCCGGCGGTGAGGACGGCCGCGTTGGGGACCGTGTGGATCCAGCCGAGGCCCGCCGTCTCCTCCGCGACCGTGGTCAGCGTGTCCTCCCAGGACAGGCGGGTGCCGTGGAGGGAGACGACACGGCGTACGGTGCGGGCGAGCCGGCAGCTCGCCGGGATCACGGCCAGCGCCTCCTCGACGGCGTGCCGGACCGTCGGCGCCGTGAACGCCGCCGAGACCAGCGCCGCCGCCCACATCGCGCCGTACACACCGTTGCCGGTGTGGGACAGCACGGCGTCGCGGCGGGCCAGCGCGGCGGCCCGGTAGGGAACGCCGGGGCAGGTCCAGCCGTAGACGTCGGCGCGGATGAGCGCGCCGATCCACTCCTGGTAGGGGTTGTCGTACGTCGCCGTCAGCGGTGGTTTCAGCCCGTTGGCGAGGTTGCGGTACGCAGCCCGCTCCGCCGTGAACGTCTGGAGGTACGGCAGCCGCAGCAGCCACTGCTCGCCGACCCGCTCGGTGCTGAAGCCGAAGCCGTACGTCTCCAGCAGGTCCAGGCCGAGGATGGCGTAGTCCACGTCGTCGTCGCGGCAGCTGCCGTGGATGCGGCCGCGCACGCACTGCCGCCACTCGGGGCGCAGCGGCGCGTCGTCGTCCCCGGGGGCCGGCGCCGGCAGGTAGTCGGTGAGCGGCAGGGCCGCGGCCCGCCGCAGATAGCGGTCGATGCGCTCGCGCGTCCACACGTCGCCCTGCTCGACCGGTTTGCCGAGCATGTTGCCGGCGATCCGGCCGAGCCAGCCGCCGAGGACGCGGTCGGCGAGCTCGTGATCGGTGCCCACAGGGGTCATGGCTGCGGAGTACCCGTTTCCGGCGCCGCCGTGCGGCTCCGTCGCTGTTCGAGGGCCGGGCGGGGCATGACGGCGGGGGTGTCCTGAGGTTAAGGTCACTGCGGCGCGGCTGGCCCCGACGTGCGAGGGGCCCGGAGAGCAAGGGGATGCAAGGTGGCGGACGCTGCAGCGCAGGGCACGCACAGGGTGCTCGTGGCCGCGGACAAGTTCAAGGGCTCGTTGACGGCGGTGGAGGTCGCCGAGCGGGTGACGGCCGGGCTGCGCCGGGTCGTGCCGGAGGCCGAGGTCGAGGCCCTGCCGGTCGCCGACGGCGGCGACGGCACGGTCGACGCGGCGGTCGCGGCCGGATTCGAACGCCGGGAGGTACGGGTCGCCGGGCCCCTCGGCCACGAGGTCACCGCCGCGTTCGCGCTGCGCGGTGACACCGCGGTCGTGGAGATGGCCGAGGCGAGCGGTCTCCAGCGCCTCCCGGCCGGGGTGTTCGCCCCGCTCACGGCCTCCACGTACGGCTCCGGGGAACTGCTGCGGGCCGCGCTGGACGCCGGCGCCCGCACGATCGTGTTCGGGGTCGGCGGCAGCGCCACCACCGACGGCGGCGCGGGCATGCTGTCCGCGCTGGGCGCCCGCCTCCTGGACGAGGAGGGCGAGCCGGTCGCCCCGGGCGGCGGTGGCCTCACGGACCTGGCCCGTGTCGACCTGTCGGGCCTCGACCCCCGGCTGTCCTCCGTCGACCTGGTCCTCGCCAGCGACGTCGACAACCCGCTGACCGGCCCGAAGGGCGCCCCGGCGGTGTACGGGCCGCAGAAGGGCGCCTCCCCGGACGACGTCGAGACGCTGGACGCGGCGCTCGCGCGGTTCGCGAAGGTGCTGGAGGCCGCGGTCGGTCCGAAGGCCGCGGAGTACGCCGCCGCGCCGGGCGCGGGCGCCGCGGGCGGCATCGGCTACGGAGCGCTCCTGCTCGGTGCCCGCTTCCGTGCCGGGATCGAGGTCATGCTCGACGTGCTGGGGTTCGCGCCGGCGCTGGAGCGGGCGGATCTGGTGATCACCGGCGAGGGCTCGCTGGACGCGCAGACCCTGCACGGCAAGGCGCCCGCGGGTGTCGCCGCCGCCGCTCGCGCGGCCGGCAAGGAGGTCGTGGCCGTCTGCGGCCGTCTCGCCCTGCCGCCGGAGGCGCTGGGCCGGGCCGGGATCCGGCGGGCCTACCCGCTGACGGAGGCCGAGCCGGACGTCGCCCGCTGCATCGCGGAGGCCGGGCCGATCCTGGAGCGGGTGGCCGAGCGGATCGCCCGGGACTTCCTGGTCTGATCCGCCAGGGGGCTCCGCCCCCTGGACCCCCGTCGGCCCTGAACGGGCCTCGTCCTCAATCGCCGGACGGGCTGGTTGGGTCTGGCGGGCCTCGTTTCCCTGCGTGGCCGGACGGGCTGGGTGGGTGCGAGGGGCCTGGCCTCTTCTCCCAGCGCCGCCGGACGGGCTGGTTGGGTCTGGCGGGCCTCGTTTCCCTGCGTGGCCGGACGGGCTGGGTGGGTCTGAGGGGCCTGGCCCCATTCTCCCAGCGCGGCCGGACGGGCTGGTTGGGTCTGACGGGCCTCGTCTCCCTGCG
>NZ_JBIVJP010000018.1:179833-235713 GCF_044750285.1 Streptomyces sp. NPDC088812
CGTGGCCGGACGGGCTGGGTGGGTCTGAGGGGCCTGGCCCCATTCTCCCAGCGCGGCCGGACGGGCTGGTTGGGTCTGACGGGCCTCGTCTCCCTGCGCGGCCGGACGGGCTGGGTGGGTCTGAGGGGCCTGGCCCCATTCTCCCAGCGCGGCCGGACGGGCTGGTTGGGTCTGACGGGCCTCGTCTCCCTGCGCGGCCGGACGGGCTGGGTGGGTCTGAGGGGCCTGGCCCCATTCTCCCAGCGCGGCCGGACGGGCTGGTTGGGTCTGACGGGCCCCGTCTCCCTGCGCGGCCGGACGGGCTGGGTGGGTCTGAGGGGCCTGGCCCCATTCTCCCAGCGCTGACGGGCCTGGCCCCTTCTCCCAGCGCCGCCGGACGGGCTGGGTGGGGCGGAACGGGCTCGTCTCCCAGCGGCGCCGGACATGCGAAGGGCCCCGGACCCACCCGGGATGCTGTTGGTACCAACAGCATCCCGCCCGGGTCCGGGGCCCCACTCGGCGGAGCGTCAGGGCAGCTGCGCCGCCCGTGCCTCGCGCCTGTTGTCGCGGAAGTTGTTCACCCGGCGGGCCGTGGCGAACAGCGGGATGACCGCGCCCATGACCAGCTGGAGGGCGCAGCCCGTCTGGAGGAGGAGCTGGCCGCTCGGGGCGTCGAAGGCCCACCCCGCCAGCAGACCCATCGACAGGACGATCCACGAGAGCATCGCGCCGGCGAGGCGGCCCCGCGGCTTGGGGTACTCCACCCGGCTCACCATCAGCCAGGCGGTCCCCAGGATGGCCAGCAGCGTCGCCACGAAGGGCAGCTCCAGCAGCACGATCGAGACGACCGTCAGCGCGCCGAACGGGGAGGGCATGCCCTGGAACATGCCGTCCTTCATCGTCACGCACGAGAAGCGGGCGAGCCGCAGCACCACCGCCAGCAGCACCACGATCGCGCCGACCGCCGCCACCCGCTGGTGGGCGTCGTCGGCGACCATGCCGTAGACCAGGACGAAGTAGGCCGGGGCGAGGCCGAAGCTGATCAGGTCGGAGAGGTTGTCCAGCTCCGCGCCCATGGGCGAGGAGCGCAGCTTGCGCGCCACCAGACCGTCGAAGAGGTCGAAGACCGCCGCGCACAGCATCAGGATGACCGCCGTGGCCGCGCTGTGGCGGGCCATGCCGGACTCCTGGCTGCCGGTGAGGTGCGGGATCAGGATGCCGGTGGTGGTGAAGTACACCGCCATGAAGCCGCACGTGGCGTTGCCGAGGGTGAGGGTGTCCGCTATCGACAGCCGGAGAGAAAGGGGCATCTCCTCCTCTTCGTCCACCTCGTCGGCCTCGGGCACCCAGCCCGCCTGGGTCTCCGGGTCAATCACGGTCAATGCGAGTCACCCCTGCCACGGTCTTCTGCCCGACCTCGACCGCGATCTCCACGCCCTCGGGCAGGTAGATGTCGACGCGCGAGCCGAAGCGGATCAGACCGATCCGGTCGCCCTGCTCGACCTTCGTGCCCTCCGGGACGTAGGGGACGATACGGCGGGCGACGGCGCCGGCGATCTGGATCATCTCGATGTCGCCGAGCTCGGTGTCGAAGTGCCAGACGACGCGCTCGTTGTTCTCGCTCTCCTTGTTGAACGCCGGCACGAACCCGCCCGGGATGTGCTCGACCGACGTCACCGTGCCGGCCAGCGGCGCGCGGTTGACGTGGACGTTGAGCGGGCTCATGAAGATCGCGACGCGGGTCCGTCCGTCCTTCCACGGCATGATGCTCTGCACCACTCCGTCGGCGGGGGAGATGACCCGGCCCTGCGCGATCTCACGCTCGGGGTCGCGGAAGAACCACAGCATGCCTGCGGCGAGAGCGGTGGCGGGTACGGCGACGGCCTTGGCGACACCCGAGCGGCGGGCGCGGACCAGGCTGACGGCTGCGGTGGCGACGGTCGGAAGGAGCCACGGCGATGCTCCGCGCGCAAGGCGTACGCCGGCCAGGCTGTCGCGAGGTGCAGAGGTTTGGCTGTGGGGCATGGATGACCTTCGTAGCGGATGATGCCGCGCTTCGACGGGGGGACGGCGGCTTTCCCGCGATCGTAGCGGTTCTGTGCGGCAACTGGGCAAGCCAGGAAGCCGAGTCGGCGGCGGGGGCGAGTTGACGGGGTGTGACCTTCTTCTCGAAGAAAACACCCCCAACCCGGATATCTAGCCTTGGAACCGATACTCCTCGAGCAGCCTGCGCCCAATGATCATTTTCTGGATCTCGGCGGTACCTTCACCGATCAGCAGCATCGGGGCCTCACGGTAGAGGCGCTCGATCTCGTACTCCTTGGAGAAGCCGTAGCCGCCGTGGATCCGGAAGGAGTCCTCCACGACCTCCTTGCAGTACTCGGAGGCGAGGTACTTCGCCATCCCTGCCTCAAGGTCGTTTCGTTCCCCGGAGTCCTTTTTGCGAGCCGCGTTGACCATCATGGCATGGGCGGCCTCGACCTTGGTAGCCATCTCCGCCAGCTTGAACTGGATGGCCTGGTGCTGCGCGATCGGCCGGCCGAACGTGTGCCGCTGCTGGGCGTACCGCACCCCCAGCTCGAACGCGCGCTGCGCGACGCCGCAGCCACGCGCCGCGACGTTGACACGGCCCACCTCCACGCCGTCCATCATTTGGTAAAAACCTCGTCCTGTCACCCCTCCGAGCACGCGGTTCTCCGGAACCCGCAGGCCGTCCATGATCAGCTCGGTGGTGTCGACGCCCTTGTAGCCCATCTTGTCGATCTTGCCCGGGATGGTGAGGCCGGGGCGGACCTCGCCGAAGCCCGGCTCCTTCTCCACCAGGAAGGTCGTCATCGACCTGTGGGGGGCGGTGCCCTCGGGGTGTCCTTCGTCACTGCGGACGAGGACGGCGACGAGCGAGGACGTGCCGCCGTTCGTCAGCCACATCTTCTGGCCGTTCAGGACGTACGCGTCGCCGTCCCTCACCGCCTTCGACGTGATCGCCGACACGTCGGAGCCCAGACCCGGCTCCGACATCGAGAACGCGCCGCGGACGTCCCCGGCCGCCATCCTCGGCAGGAAGTGGTCCTTCTGCTCCCGCGTGCCGTGCTGCTTGAGCATGTACGCCACGATGAAGTGCGTGTTGATGATGCCGGAGACGGACATCCAGCCGCGGGCGATCTCCTCCACGCACAGCGCGTACGTCAGGAGCGACTCGCCCAGACCCCCGTACTCCTCGGGGATCATCAGGCCGAACAGGCCCAGCTCCCTCAGACCGTCGACGATCGCCTGGGGGTACTCGTCGCGGTGCTCCAGCTCGGTGGCGACCGGGATGATCTCCTTGTCCACGAAGTCACGGACGGTGGAGAGGATCTCCTGCTGGACGTCGGTCAGACCGGCGGTCCGGGCGAGTCGGGTCATCGCTGCTTCTCCTGCCGCTTCGGCTCGGGGCGGCCCGGCTGCTCTCCGCCGCGCTCCTTGACGTACGTCTCGGTCGGCACCATCACCTTGCGGCGGAACACGCACACCAGCGTGCCGTCCTGCTTGTAGCCCCGGGTCTCGACGTGGACGATCCCGCGGTCGTCCTTCGACCGCGACGGCCACTTGTCCAGCACGGTCGTCTCGCCGTACACCGTGTCGCCGTGGAAGGTCGGCGCCACGTGCTTCAGCGACTCGATCTCCAGGTTGGCGATCGCCTTGCCGGAGACGTCCGGGACGGACATGCCGAGCAGCAGCGAGTAGACGTAGTTGCCGACGACGACGTTCTTGCCGAAGTCCGTCGTCCGCTCCGCGTAGTGCGCGTCCAGGTGGAGCGGGTGGTGGTTCATGGTGAGGAGGCAGAAGAGGTGGTCGTCGTACTCCGTGACCGTCTTGCCCGGCCAGTGCTTGTAGACGGCACCGACCTCGAACTCCTCGTAGATGCGCCCGAACTGCATCGCGCTCACGGCCCTTTCTACTCGGCGGGGATCTCGAACGTGCTGGTGCGCCGCATGCCGGCGGCGCGTCCCTTGCCCGCGATGACCAGGGCCATCTTGCGGCTGGCCTCGTCGATCATCTCGTCGCCGAGCATCGCGGAGCCCTTCTTGCCGCCCGCCTCGGACGTGCAGTACTCGTACGCGTCCAGGATCAGCTCGGCGTGGTCGTAGTCCTCCTGGGAGGGGGAGAAGACCTCGTTGGCGGCGTCGACCTGGCCGGGGTGCAGCACCCACTTGCCGTCGAAGCCGAGCGCGGCGGCGCGGCCGGCCACCTCGCGGAAGCCGTCGACGTTGCGGATCTGGAGGTAGGGGCCGTCGATGGCCTGGAGGTCGTTGGCGCGGGCGGCCATCAGGATCTTCATCAGGATGTAGTGGTAGGCGTCCGCCGGGTAGCCGGGCGGCTGCTCGCCCACGACCAGCGACTTCATGTTGATCGACGCCATGAAGTCGGCGGGGCCGAAGATGATCGTCTCGGTGCGCGGGGAGGCCTGCGCGATCTCGTTGACGTTGTTCAGGCCGCGGGCGTTCTCGATCTGCGCCTCGATGCCGATCCGGCCGACCTCGAAGCCCATCGTCTTCTCGATCTGGGTGAGGAGGAGGTCCAGGGCGACGACCTGCTGGGCGTTCTGTACCTTCGGCAGCATGATGCAGTCGAGGTTCTGCCCGGCGCCCTCGACGACGGTCACGACATCGCGGTACGTCCACTCCGTCGTCCAGTCGTTGACGCGGACCACGCGCGTCTTGCCGGTCCAGTCGCCCTCGTTGAGGAACTTGACGATGGTGTGCCGCGCCTCGGGCTTGGCGAGCGGGGCGCAGGCGTCCTCCAGGTCGAGGAAGACCTGGTCCGCCGGGAGGCCCTGCGCCTTCTCCAGGAAGCGGGGGTTCGAGCCCGGCACGGCCAGGCAGGAACGCCGGGGGCGAAGGCGGTTGACGGTCGTCATGCGGGGACCTCCAGGGGGTCGAGCTTGTTCGCTTTCCGGATCTCGTCGACGATGCGGCCGATGATCCCGGTGATGTCGAAGTCCTTCGGGGTGAAGACGGCGGCCACTCCGGCGGCTCTCAGCCGCTCGGCGTCACCCTTCGGGATGATGCCACCGGCGATCACCGGGATATCTGTGGCACCGGCCACACGCAGCCGTTCCAGCACGTCCGGGACGAGCCGGGCGTGCGACCCGGAGAGGACGGAGAGGCCGACCGCGTGCACGTCCTCGGCGAGGGCGGCGTCCACGATCTGCTCGGGGGTGAGCCGGATGCCCTGGTAGACCACCTCGAACCCGGCGTCCCGGGCCCGGACGGCGATCTGCTCGGCGCCGTTGGAGTGCCCGTCCAGGCCGGGCTTGCCGACCAGGAAGCGCAGCTTGCCCACGCCGAGGTCGGCCGCCGTCCGCTCCACCGCGCGGCGCACCCCGGACAGGGCCGAGCCGTCCTGCGCGGCCACGGCCACCGGCGCCGACGACACGCCCGTCGGTGCCCGGAACTCGCCGAACACCTCCCGCAGCGCGCCCGCCCACTCGCCGGTGGTGACGCCGGCGCGGGCACACTCCAGGGTGGCCTCCATGAGGTTGTCGGTGCCCTTGGCGGCCTCCTTCAGCCGCTCCAGCGCCTTGCAGGGGCGGGGGTGGTTGAAGGGGGGCTGGTAGCGGGTGTCGCGCCAGGCCTGGAGGGAGGCGACGACACGGGACTCGACGGCCGGGTCGACCGTCTGGACCGCGGTGTCGAGGTCGGCCGTCAGCGGGTTCGGCTCGGTCGTCTCGAAGACGTTGACGCCCACGATCTTCTCCCGGCCGGACTCGATCCGGGCCCGGCGCTCGGCGTGCGAGGCGACCAGCCGCGACTTCAGGTAGCCGGACTCGACGGCGGCCATCGCCCCGCCCATCTCCTGGATCCGCTCGATCTCCGCGAGGGACTCCTCGACCAGCCGGTCCACCTTCGCCTCGATCACCTTCGAGCCCTCGAAGAGGTCGTCGTACTCCAGCAGGTCGCTCTCGTGGGCGAGGACCTGCTGGATGCGCAGCGACCACTGCTGGTCCCAGGGGCGGGGCAGGCCCAGCGCCTCGTTCCAGGCGGGCAGCTGCACGGCACGCGCGCGGGCGTCCTTGGAGAGGGTCACCGCCAGCATCTCCAGCACGATCCGCTGGACGTTGTTCTCCGGCTGCGCCTCGGTCAGGCCGAGGGAGTTGACCTGGACGCCGTAGCGGAAGCGGCGGTGCTTGGGGTTCTCGATGCCGTACCGCTCGCGGGTGATCCGGTCCCAGATGCGGCCGAAGGCGCGCATCTTGCACATCTCCTCGACGAAGCGGACGCCCGCGTTGACGAAGAAGGAGATCCGGCCGACGACGTCGCCCATACGGTCCTGGGGCACCTGGCCGCCGTCGCGCACGGCGTCGAGGACGGCCACGGCGGTGGACATCGCGTACGCGATCTCCTGGACCGGTGTGGCCCCGGCCTCCTGGAGGTGGTAGCTGCAGATGTTGATCGGGTTCCACCTCGGCAGGTGGGCGACCGTGTACGCGATCATGTCCGTCGTCAGGCGCAGGCTCGGCCCCGGCGGGAACACATGGGTGCCGCGGGAGAGGTACTCCTTGACGATGTCGTTCTGGGTCGTGCCCTGGAGCTGCGTGAGGTCCGCGCCCTGCTCCTCCGCGACGACCTGGTAGAGCGCCAGCAGCCACATGGCGGTGGCGTTGATGGTCATCGAGGTGTTCATCCGCTCCAGGGGGATGTCCTGGAACAGCCGGCGCATGTCACCGAGGTGCGCGACCGGCACGCCCACCCGGCCGACCTCGCCGCGGGCGAGGACGTGGTCGGGGTCGTAGCCGGTCTGGGTCGGCAGGTCGAACGCGACCGACAGGCCGGTCTGGCCCTTGGCGAGGTTGCGCCGGTACAGCTCGTTGGACGCCTCGGCCGTGGAGTGACCGGCGTACGTGCGCATGAGCCACGGCCGGTCCTTCTCCCGCTTCCCGTCGGCAGGCTGACGCTCAGTCATCTATGACCTCGGATGTCTCAGATGTTCCGGAAGCGGTTGATGGCGTCGACGTGCTGCGCGCGCTTCTCCGGGTCCCGCACGCCCAGGCCCTCCTCGGGGGCCAGGCAGAGCACGCCGACCTTGCCCTGGTGGAGGTTGCGGTGCACGTCGTGGGCGGCCTGGCCGGTGTCCTCCAGGGAGTACACCTTCGACAGCGTCGGGTGGATCTTCCCCTTGGCGACGAGGCGGTTGGCCTCCCAGGCCTCGCGGTAGTTGGCGAAGTGGGAGCCGATGATCCGCTTCAGGGACATCCACAGGTAGCGGTTGTCGTACTCGTGGTGGTAGCCGGAGGTGGAGGCGCAGGTGACGACGGTGCCGCCCTTGCGGGTGACGTACACGCTGGCGCCGAAGGTCTCGCGGCCGGGGTGCTCGAAGACGATGTCGACGTCCTCGCCGCCGGTCAGCTCGCGGATGCGCTTGCCGAAGCGCTTCCACTCCTTGGGGTCCTGGGTGTGCTCGTCCTTCCAGAACCGGTAGCCCTCGGCCGTGCGGTCGATGACCGCCTCGGCGCCCATGGACCGGCAGATCGCCGCCTTCTGCTCACTGCTGACGACACAGATCGGGGTGGCGCCGCCGGCGAGCGCGAACTGTGTGGCGTAACTGCCGAGTCCGCCGCTCGCGCCCCAGATCAGGACGTTGTCGCCCTGCTTCATGCCGGCGCCGTTGCGGGAGACCAGCTGGCGGTAGGCGGTGGAGTTGACGAGCCCGGGGGCCGCCGCCTCCTCCCACGACAGGTGGTCCGGCTTGGGCATCAGCTGGTTGGACTTGACCAGCGCGATCTCCGCGAGGCCGCCGAAGTTGGTCTCGAAGCCCCAGATCCGCTGCTCGGGGTCGAGCATGGTGTCGTTGTGGCCGTCGCTCGACTCCAGCTCGACGGACAGGCAGTGCGCGACGACCTCGTCACCGGGCTTCCAGGCGTTGACGCCGGGGCCGGTGCGCAGCACGACGCCCGCGAGGTCGGAGCCGATGATGTGGTACGGCAGGTCGTGGCGCTTCGTGAGCTCGCTGAGCCTGCCGTAGCGTTCCAGGAAGCCGAAGGTCGACAGCGGCTCGAAGATCGAGGTCCACACGGAGTTGTAGTTGACCGAGGAGGCCATGACGGCCACCAGGGCCTCGCCGGGGCCGAGTTCCGGCACCGGCACGTCGTCCAGGTGGATCGACTTGCGGGGGTCCTTGTCGCGGGTCGCGAGGCCCGCGAACATCTCCGTCTCGTCCTTGTGCACGGTGATCGCCCGGTACGACTCGGGCAGCGGCAGGGCGGCGAAGTCGGCGGACGTGGAGTCCGGTGACTGGATCGCGTCCAGGATGTCCTTCACGGTCACGGTGTTGCCTCCGGCGATGAGCGCCCCGAGGGAAGGGCGCTGAGGGTTGCGTCGGTGCTGCTGAGGGGTGGGGGCGGGCCGTCGGTTCGGCGGGTGGTGCTGTCCGGCAGCGCTGGGTGGCGCGGGAGGGTGCCTGTGACGCAGGCGTCCGGGCGCGCAGGCCGTGGGCTTGCGGGGACAGCCGGCGTACGTCTGGTCTCTGCACGCCGGCCGCCCGGACACCTTCAACGTATGACACCGCGTGTCACCTCGCAAGGCACTGAGTGCCAGAAATTGCACTCAGATGAAATCTTTACGTAACAAATGAGCGATGATCGATCGAACGGGCTCGGAATTCCGCGAGAAAACCTGCCCTGACATGCCAAAACGGCCACCCGGGCGGGTGGCCGTCATCACAGTGACCGGCGGTGCCGGAGCGCCCTCAGCGCTCCTTGAGGGCCTGCTCGATGGTCCGCATCACCTCGTCCAGCGGGGCGTCGGTGCGGGCGACCGTCACCAGCACCTCGCCCTGCGCGGAGACCGCGGCGGGGGCCGTCCTGGGGGCCGCGGAGCCGCTCCGCCCGGCCCCTATGCCCGTCCCGAACGTCTTGCGGACGATCGCGAAGGCGTGGTCGAGCTGGGCCTCCACGTCGCCCTGGCCGCCGGCCCTGAGCCAGCGCCGCAGCACGTGGTTGTGGGCGGTGACCACGGCGGAGGCGGCGACCTCGGCCAGCAGCGGGTCGTCGTTGGCGTCGTCGTCGTGGGCGTGCTCGTCGAAGTGGCCGAGGAGGTAGCGGGTGAAGAGGCGCTCGTAGCGGGCCACCGACGCGATCTCGGCCTCGCGCAGGGTGGGCACCTCGCGCGTGAGCTTGTAGCGGGCGACCGAGATCTCCGGCCGGGCCGCGTACATCTTCATCACTTCCTTGATCCCGCGGCACACCGTGTCGAGCGGGTGCTCGTGCGCGGGAGCCGCGTTCAGCACCGCCTCGGCGCGGATCAGTGTGTCGTCGTGGTCGGGGAAGATCGCCTCTTCCTTGGAGCGGAAGTGGCGGAAGAAGGTGCGGCGGGCGACCCCGGCCGCGGCCGCGATCTCGTCGACGGTGGTCGCCTCGTACCCCTTGGTCGCGAACAGCTCCATGGCCGCGGCCGCCAGTTCCCGGCGCATCTTGAGCCGTTGGGCCGCCGCGCGGGAGCCTGCGGCACTTTCCGGCGCGTCGGGCGTGGCGGGGGTACGTGAGGACTTGGCGGGCTGGGGCATGCCCTGAACGTACTGCATGTGCGCAGCTCGGCGCGCCTGTGCGCGGTTTCCCCCGCCCCGGGCGGGCGGGGCGGGGGCCGCCGGTCCCAGCAGGCCGCCCCACTCCTCACCGGCCCGGAACCAGTCGCCGACGCCGTCAGCGGCGGGCATACTCGCGGAAGCCGCGGCCCGTCTTGCGGCCGAGGCAGCCCGCGGCCACCAGGTGCTCCAGCAGCGGCGCCGGGGCCAGCCCCGGGTCCCGGAACTCGCGGTGCAGGACCTTCTCGATGGCCAGCGAGACGTCCAGCCCGACCACGTCGAGCAGCTCGAAGGGACCCATGGGATAGCCGCCGCCCAGCTTCATCGCCGCGTCGATGTCGTCGAGGGACGCGTAGTGCTCCTGCACCATCTTGACCGCGTTGTTGAGGTACGGGAACAGCAGCGCGTTCACGATGAAGCCGGCCCGGTCCCCGCAGTCGACGGCGTGCTTCCTGATCCTCCCGCACACCTCGTGGACCGTCGCGTGGACGTCCTCGCCGGTCAGGACCGTGCGGACCACCTCGACCAGCTTCATCGCGGGCGCCGGGTTGAAGAAGTGCATGCCGATCACGTCCTGCGGACGGGAGGTGGCGCGGGCCAGGGCGACGACCGGCAGCGAGGAGGTCGTCGTGGCGAGCACCGCGCCGGGCCGGCACACCTTGTCCAGCGCCGCGAACAGCTGCCGCTTGACGTCCAGGTCCTCGGCGACCGCCTCGACGGCCAGGTCGACGTCGGCGAAGGCGTCGTAGCCGCCGGCCGGGGTGATCCGCTCCAGGGCCTGCGCGGCGGCCTCGGCGGTGAGCCGGCCCTTGTCGACGGAACGGGACAGCGACTTCCCGACACGGGCCTTCGCGGCCTGCGCCTTCTCCTCGCTGCGGGCGGCCAGGACGACGTCGAAGCCCGCCTTGGCGAAGACCTCGGCGATGCCCGAGGCCATCGTGCCGGAGCCGGCGACACCGACGGCGCGCACCGCGCGTCCGGGGACACCGCTCCCGTCCGGGGCGGGCGTCGACGCGTCCGGCACGACCGCCGCGCCGCCCGGCGCCGCGTACGTGTAGAAGCCGCGGCCCGACTTGCGTCCGGTCAGCCCGGCCTCGCTGAGCTGCCGCAGGATCGGCGCGGGGGCGTGCAACCGGTCGTGGGAGGCGGCGTACATGGCCTCCAGCACCGTCCGCGCGGTGTCGACGCCGATCAGGTCGAGCAGGGCGAGCGGGCCCATCGGCAGGCCGCAGCCCAGCCGCATCGCGGCGTCGATGTCCTCGCGGGAGGCGTACTTCGCCTCGTACATCGCGGCGGCCTGGTTGAGGTAGCCGAACAGCAGCCCGTCGGCGACGAACCCCGGCCGGTCGCCGACCGCGACGGGCTCCTTGCCCAGGTCCAGCGCGAGATCGGTGACGGCGGTGACGGCGGCCGGCGCGGTCAGCACCGAGGAGACGACCTCGACCAGCTTCATCGCCGGCGCCGGGTTGAAGAAGTGCAGCCCCAGCACCCGCTCGGGACGCGCCGAGTCCGCGGCGAGCCGGGTGACGGACAGCGCGTTGGTCCCGGTCGCGAGGATCGCCCCGGGCCGCACGATCCCGTCCAGCTCCCGGAAGACCTGCTGCTTGATCTCGTACGACTCCGGCACCACCTCGATGACCAGGTCGGCGTCGGCCGCCGCGCCCAGGTCGGTGGAGGTGCGGACCCGGGCGAGGGCGTCCGCGCGCTCCCGCTCGGTCAGCCGGCCGCGCGCCACGGAACGGGCGGTGGAGGCCTCCAGGGCGGCGCCGCACCGCGCCGCCTGGGCCTCGCTGATGTCGATGCCGACCACCTCGCGGCCGGCCTTGGCCAGGACCTCGGTGATGCCGGTGCCCATGGTGCCGAGGCCGACCACGGCGATCGTCCGCAGCGGGGACGGGGCGGGGGACAGGGGAGTGGCCATCGCGGGACTCCAGAAAATGAGGGTGACGACGGGGAACGCGCCCGTGCGCCGAGGACTCCGAGAGCTCCGAGAGCTCCGCAGAGGCCTGGGCGCGGCGGGTGCGGAAGGAGTGCGGGTGGTGCCGGGCTACAGGCGCACACGCCCGGGGCCGTCGCTGCGGACGCGCACGCGTCCGAGAACGGTGATGACCGACCGGCCCTGTCCCGGGACCGGGTCGTACAGGAGGTACCTCGTACAGGAGGTACGAGGCGTACCGAACCGACTGCTCCCGTCGGCGGCTGCGTCACCAGGCCGCCACGAGGGGGTTCCGCGAGTGGGTAACTCGCTCGTCTGAGCCTAACCGGCGGGTAACGAGCGCGCCAGCCCTCCGAGTTTGTGATGTACGTCCCGCCGCCGTGTGCCCGAAGTCTAGGCTCGGGCGCATGGACGAGGAGTTGCGATCGCTCACGGAGCGTTTGCGGCAGGAGTCGGGGCACTCCGCCGAGTTCGGGCGCCTGGCGGCGACCGACGACCGCGACGCGCTCGCCGAGGTGCTCATCGCCGCCGGGCAGCCCCTGTGGGCCCGGGAGATGGCCGCGTTCCGGCTGGGCGTCGCGGGGGACCGGCGGGCCTTCGAGGCGCTCGTCCTCCTCCTCAACCACCGCGACCCGCCGCGCTGCGCCTCCGCCGCCCATGCCCTGGCCCGCCTCGGTGACCCCCGCACCGCCCGCGCCGCCGCCGCCCTCGCCACCAACGAACTGCGCGTCGCGTACGCCCTGCACCCGGTGCGGCTGCTGGTGGAGCTGCGCGCGCCGGAGTCGGTGCCCGCGCTGATCACGACGCTGCGGCGCCGGCTGGGTCCGCACGACCCCTACCGGCGGGTGGCGCTCGCCTGCGTGGAGGGGCTCGGCGCCCTCGGTGACGAGCGGGCCCGGCCCGTCCTGAACGACGCCCTCGCGCATCCGGTCCTGGCGGAGGCGGCGGTGCGGGCGTTGGCGCGGATCGCCGGCCGGCGGTGAGGGGGTGGGCGTGCGGGGTGTTGGTGGGCGGGGGTGGGTGGGGGTGGGGGTGGTGCGGTGTGTGGGGCGCTGCGGGCCGTGGGGGCCGGTCGCGCAGCTCCCCGCGCCCCTGGGGGAGTGGGGCTGACCGTCTGTCGGGGAGGCGGGGCCGGTTCGCTGGGCGGTCGCGCAGTTCCCCGCGCCCCTGGAGGGTTGGGGTGGCGGTCCGTCAGAGGGTTCGGTGGGCTGGTGTGCTGCGTGGGGCGCTGCGGGCCGTGGGGGCTGATCGCGCAGTTCCCCGCGCCCCTGAGGGGGTGGGGCTGACCGTCTGTCGGGGAGGCGAGGGCGTTCGCGGGGTGGTCGAACAGTTCCCCGCGCTCCTGGGGGAGTTGCTCTGGGGTTTGTTCAGAAGTCGATCACGTAGCGGACCTCCGGTACCGGTACGCCGTTCACCTCGGAGGGCTCCTCGGTGCCGTCGGGGTGGAAGCCGGCGTGGGTGTAGAAGGTGCGGGCGCGGGTGTTGGCGCGGAGGACCCAGAGGTACATGCGCCGGTGGCCGTCGGCCGTGGTCCGGCGTACCGCCTCGGTGAGCAGGGCCCGTCCGACGCCGGTGCCGATGCGGGCGGGGTCGACGTAGAGCGCGTACAGCTCGGCGTCCGACGTGCGGTGTCCGCCCTCGCGGTAGGGGCCGTGCGCGGCCCAGCCCACCACCTGGCCGACCTGCTCGGCGACCAGGTTCACCACGCTGCCGTCGCCCTGGGCGAACCGGGTCCGGCGCCGCTCGGCGTCCTCGGTGAGGCTCAGGGCGTCCAGGTAGGACTGCGGCATCAGGCCGCGGTAGGCGCTCTGCCAGCCGCGGACGCGGATCTCGGAGACGCGCGCGCAGTCGTCGAGCCTCATCGCGCGGACGAGCGCGGCGGTCACCGGCTCACCACCGCGAACGCCGCGGCGACACCGTCGGGGGCGGGGATCCTGGTCGGCTCACTCATGGGTGTCGGCTCACTCATGGGTTCATGGTGGACCAGGGCTCCGACCCCGCCCCCGACGGGTCGCCGCACGACGGGTGTTCAGCCGCGGAAGCCGAGCAGCCCGTGCAGCGTCGCCCCGCGGCTCGAGCCCGTGGCGGCCTTCGCGCTCAGCGGTTCGGGGTCCGGCAGCGCGTCGCACACCGCGTCGACCGAGCCGGTGCCGCGCGGCACCGTGCCGTCCGTCAGGTACGCCGCCAGGTGCTTGTCCAGGCAGGCGTTCCCGCTCAGCGTGATGCCGTGGTTCCCGCCGCCCTCCTCGACGACGAGGCGGGAGCCGCGCAGCAGGGAGCGGACCGTCGTGGCGCCCTCGTACGGGGTGGCCGCGTCGTCCGTCGCCTGGAACAGCAGGACCGGGGGCAGCTTGCCGTTCCTGACGTTCACCGGGCCCAGCGAGCGCGTCGGCCAGAACGCGCACGGCGCGTTGTACCAGGCGTTGTTCCACGTCATGAACGGCGCCTTCCGGTACACCGCCCAGTTGTCCGAGCGCCACTCGTCCCAGTCCCGCGGCCAGGAGGCGTCACGGCACTGCACCGAGGTGTAGACGCTGTAGCCGTTCTCCCCGGAGGCGTCGACCGCGGCGAAGTTCTCGTACGCCTCGACCAGCGGGTCGGCGTCGGCGGTGGTGACGTACGCGGCGAACGCCTCGGCGAGGTAGGGCCAGTAGCCGTTGTAGTAGCCGCCCGGCAGGAAGGTGTCCTCCAGTTCGGCGGCGCCCACCTTGCCGCCCGCCGGCCGCTTCGCCAGCGCCGCCCGCATCGCGTACCACTTCGCCTCGATCGCCTCGGGGTCGGTGCCGAGGCCGTACGTGGCGTCGTGCCGGGCGATCCACGCCATCAGGGCCCGGTGGCGGTCGTCGAAGGCGACGTCCTGGGCGAGGTTGTCCTCGTACCACACACCGGTGGGGTCGACGACGGAGTCGAGGACGAGCCGCCGCACCCGCTCCGGGTACAGCTTGGCGTACACGGCGCCCAGGTAGGTGCCGTAGGAGTAGCCGAAGTAGTTCAGCTGCCGCGTTCCGACGGCCCGGCGGATGGCGTCCATGTCCCGCACGGCGTCGAGGGTGTTGATGTACGGCAGCACGCTCGCGTACTTCTTGCCGCAGGACTCGGCGAACGACTTGGCGCGCTTGAGGTTGGCCCGTTCGACGGCCCCGGTGGCCGGCAGCGAGTCGGGGCGCCCCGGGCTGAAGTGGCCCGGCGCGCAGTTCAGCGCCGGCGTGCTCCCGCCCACTCCGCGCGGGTCGAAGCCGATGACGTCGTACTGGGCCGCCACCTCCTTCGGCAGCGCCGACGCGACGAAGCCGGCGAGCGTCAGCCCACTGCCGCCGGGCCCGCCGGGGTTCACCAGCAGCGGCCCCTGGTACGTCGTCGCGGTGTGCGGTACCCGGGACAGCGCCAGCGTGATCTTCTTCCCGCCCGGCTTCGCGTGGTCGAGCGGCACCTTCAGGGACGCGCACTGCAGCGTCGGGTAGTCGGTGGTGGCGCACTTCTTCCAGGTGAGCGCCGCCGTTCGGGCGGTGTCCGCGGGGTGCGACGGTCCGGCGGCGGCGGGTGCGGCGGTGATCGTCCCGGCCACGACGGCGGCGGCAGCGCACAGCACGGCTGCGCGTTCTCTCATGGAGTCCTCCCAGGACGGAGGTCGACGGACCGTGGTGGTCACGGCCCTCGGCGCATCGTCCCGGAAAGAGCGTCCGTAAGAACCCGTTCTGCCGATTGTTGACCCGATTGCGTCGCGGGATGCCCTCGGACGCGCTCGGATCAGGCTGAGTTGGGTCGGCCCGGACCCGGCGGGCCGCTCCACCGGTCCGGAGGACCGGATCCTGCGGGGCATCCCCGCGCGCGTGGGGCCGATCCTGTACTCCGCGGCCAGCTTGTGGACCTGACGGGTGATCCGGCGCTGGTACCACCTCGGGGGTAGCACCCCGCAGCCGATGCCGTGCCCGGCGAGGGTGCGCACGACCTCCGGGCGGCGCTCGGGAGCCGGTGCGCAAGGCACAGCGGGGCGCTGCACCGGTGCCCTGGCCGCGTTCCTCCCCCAGGACCGGCCAGGGCACCGTGGGATGTCACCTGCCGGTCGTGGATGAGAACCGACTGTCGACGTGACAACGGCCCCCCGCCGTAGGGCGGGACTGTTGAGAAAGCCTCTGACCGCGGCCTGGGGGTACCGTTCTGAATGTCGAGTTCAGAACGGAGACCAGTATGCCCCCGTATCCTGGCGAGCACACAGGCGCACGCATCAAGCATGCGCGCAAAGTCCGCCGGCTGACGCAACGTGAGCTGGCCGACCTCTCGCACGTCTCGTACAGCGCCCTCACGAAGGTGGAGCAGGGCGTCATGCCCGCGAGCCCCTCGGTGGTAGCAGCACTCGCCCGAGCTCTTTCCGTACCTGTGTCCGACCTCAACGGCCAGCCCTACGTCCAGGAGCTGAGGCAGGACCAGTTGGACGGCCTGATCAACCCGATCCGTGAGGCACTCAACGTCTACGACCTGGGCCCGGACCCTGATGTCGTGCCGCGCCCGATCGAGGACCTGGAGGCGGACGCCGACAAGCTGTGCGCCTTGGTGCGGGCGACGAACATCAAGCAGGTGGCCGCCGACCTGCCGTCCCTCATCCGCGAGGCGACAACGGTTGTGCACACCGCACCGGTTGACCGCAGTTGGCGGCTGCTGGCGAGCGTGTACCGAACGGCGTACGACGTGACCACCAAGCTGGGGTTCCCCGACCTGTGCACGGTGGCGCTCGACCGGATGGACTGGGCGGCGCAGCGGGCGTCCGATCCCGTGCTCGGCGGGATGCGGCAGTATCTGCGGGCGCTGGCCTACCTCCGGGCGAGCGACTACAAGACGGGCAAGCGCCTGATCGGCCTGGGCATGTCCGCGTTGCAGCAGGCGGAGGCCGGGCGGGTCCTGGACGTGGTGACCGGGCAGCTGCACCTCGGGGCCGCCGTCCTCGCGGGGCGCGACAAGGACAAGGACACGGCGGAAGGGCACCTCGGGGAGGCGGCCCGCATCGCTGAGCGCACGGGGCCGGCGGAGAAGGTGCACTGGCTGTCCTTCGGGCCGACCAACGTCGGCGTGCACCGGGTGAGCGTGCTCGCGGAACTGGACCTCTACCCCGAGGCTGTGGAGCAGGCGCAGGAGGTCCTGATCCCCGAGGGCTGGCCGCCGTCGCGGCTTGCCCACCACCACTCCGAGGTCGCGCGGGCGCAGATGTGGACGGGCCGTACGGACGCCGCGTTCAAGAGCTTGCTCGCAGCGCGCAAGTTGGCTCCCCAGCAGACGCGGTATCACCCGACGGTGCGAGAGACGTACACCGGCCTCGAAGCGGCCAAGCGTCAGATGCCGCATGACTTTCTCAACTTCGGTGCATGGCTGGGCGTATGACGCGACGTTAATCGGTGGCCGGAGCTGTCAGTGAGTTCTGATAGTTCCGGCCCTCACATGTCGGCACTCTGATAGCAGACAAGACCCCGGCGACCGCTGACACGGTCCCGGGGCGTGGCCAACGCTGCTGAGGAGCGTCGACATGCAGAACGGTACCGCCCCACCCGCGAACCGCCCACAGCGCGCCGGGATGACGATCCGGGTCTACACCGTGGACCGGCACGGCACGGTCACCGGCGACCGGGGGACCGTCTCCGTGCCCTACCCGGAGGAGCGGATCGTGCCGCTCACCGACGGGTATCCGCCGTGCGCGTGCCCGCGATGCCGCTCGGTGAGCCCCGCTGTGGACACGAGCAGCGCGACCACGACCGCGCCCGTGGACATCGCGACGATGCGCGAGACCGTCCGGGCGCTGCTGCTCGCCGACGGCGCGTCGGTCACCCCGCCGCCGTCCGGCGCCCGACTGGAGACGCTCACGGCCACGCTGCGCGGCCACTTGGAGCTGCTGATCCCCGAAGTCGAGCAGGCCGTCGGCAGGCTCGACAAGCAGAGTTCCGCCCGGCACTGTGCGCTGGCCTGTCTCGGTGACGCGCGCCTGAGACTCCGGGACGAGCCGACCACCAGGTACCACGGGCCGATCGGACACGCCCGGCGCCTGGCCCGTGCCCTCAACGCGCTGTGCGAGCACTACGAGCAGTTGAGCGGCTCGCCGACGTGAAGGTGATCGCCGGCCGGCTCGTGTACGGGACGGCTGTGACCGCCCCGGTCCTCGCCCAGGTGCCGGCGCGGATCTGACGCACCCCCATGGCGACCGCAGGGGAGGTCGCACCCCTGAACGCTCCTCCCTCCGTGGTCCGGATGCCACCGGGGGAGGGGTTCCCGGTCTTCCCGCAACCGGGCGGACCGGGCCAGGATGACGTACCGGACGAGGAGACGAGATGGAGATGCGCATGATGCTCGCGGCCGCCGGCGGTGGAGGCGGAGACGGGGGCGACGGCCTGCCGGGTGAGCCCTGGCCCGGCCCGTCCGAGCCCCCGTCCCCCGACGGCGGCCCGCGGTTCTCCCGCTGACATGACGTTCACCGATGTGGAGGAGGGGCGGTCCGCGCTGGGCCGTTCCCTCCTCGAGCGCAAGGACCTGTCCTCGGACTGGGTCCCGTCGTTCGCGGCCGTCCCCCGGGCCGCGTTCCTGCCGGACGTGATGTGGCCCTACGACATGGACACCGGCGGCACCGTCGCCGTGGACCGGCGCGTGGACCCGGCCGTCTGGGAGGGCTATGCCGACGCCGACGTGCCGGTCGTCACCCAGTGGGACGACCGGGCGAGCGACGGTCCGGGCCACGTGGCCACGTCGTCGGCGTCGATGCCGTCGGTCGTTTTCCGCATGCTGCGCGACCTCGATGTCCAGCCGGGCCACCGCGTACTGGAGATCGGCACCGGCACCGGGTGGAACGCCGCCCTCCTGGCCCACCGGCTCGGCAGGGACAACGTCGTGAGCATCGAGATCGACGCCACGGTCGCCGACGCCGCCCGCCGGCGGCTGGGCGCCTTCGGCAGCCTCGGCCTGGTCCTCACCCGGGACGGCGCGCTCGGCGACCCCGGCGGAGCACCCTATGACCGCGTCATCGCCACGGCCGGGTTGCGCAGGATCCCCGCGGCCTGGCTGGAGCAGACGCGGCCGGACGGGCTCATCGTGGCGCCGTGGGGCACGCACTACAGCAACGCGGACGCCGTCGCGCGCCTGACCGTGACGAAGAGCGGCGCCGGCGGCCCCTTCACCGGGCCGGTGGAATTCATGAAGCTGCGCGCCCAGCGCCTGCCCTTCACGGGGCATCAGGGTCATGTGCCCGACGGCGTCGCCGGCGCCGACCGCTCCCGTACGACCGTCACGGAGGCCGAGCTGCTCGGCTCGGGGCGTTTCGACGCGCGGACCTTCGCGATCGGTCTGCTCGTGCGTGACTGCCACCAGCAGGTCGCGCCGAAGCGGGAGGGCACGCGGCCGGTGTGGTTCTACGGGCTCACCGACCGCTCCTGGGCGTGCGTGGTGTTCCGCGACGAGCGTCCGGAGGCGGTCGTCCACCAGTGCGGGCCGCGCAGGCTGTGGGACGAGGTGTCGCTGGCATTGCGCTGGTGGCAGGACGCCGACGAGCCGGGCTATGAGCGGCTGGGGCTGACCGTCACGCCCCACGGCACCCACCGGGCCTGGCTCGACACGCCGGACCACTCCTGGCCGCTCTGAGCGGCCCCTGACCGGCCCCGCCCGTCCGCCACCGGCGGCGGACGGGCGGGACCTCACCGCGGTGGGTCGGCAAGAACAAACCCCCGCTCGTCGAGGGCCGAGGCGGTCCGCGTTCAGAAACGGGCTGCTTCGGTCGCTCGCCCGGCCGGAGTACCGCGCGCCTCCGGCGGGGCGGGTCTCTGAGTGCCGCCGTGGAGGTCTTCGAGACGGCGCGCGGTGCGTTCCCGGAGTAACAGCCACTGGCCGACCTGAGTGCCGCCCGCGGGGTGTACGCCGCCGCCCTCGAACAAGGCGGCGCGCGCGGACCGTCCCGCCTCCTGCCCGTCGGCGGGGCGGTCCCCTGGCTCCGCCTGGGCCGGGAACGACCTGGTCATGGCCTTCCAGGCCCTGTCTGCGCGCGGTGTGCTCAGCATGGGTATCTCGCAGATCACGTAGGGTCACTGAGTGAAGCGCACGCACGCGTGCGTGCACCGTGGCGGGACTCCGCGGTGAAGTTCTCCCAGCGCATGACGCCTCCGCGGTGGCGTCATGCGCCCATAATAGAACTGCTGTTCCCATGATCGTGCGACGGCCCTTTCCGACCGTCCCGCGACCGCTTGCGCAACCCCGATTTGGGCGGCCGGGACCCGGGGTGGTTGGCTTGCCCCCACACCCGAGGAACCTTGAGCACCACGGACCTGGAGGAACAGCAATGGCGCAGGTCGAAGCCACCACAGAGCGGGTCGTCGCGGCGGACCCGGAGACGGTGTTCGACACGCTCGCGGACTACAGCGGTACGCGCGCGAACCTGCTGCCCGAGCACTTCAGCGAGTACGAGGTGCGCGAGGGCGGCGACGGTGAGGGCACCCTCGTCCACTGGAAGCTCCAGGCCACCAGCAAGCGCGTCCGCGACTGCCTCCTGGAGGTCACCGAGCCCACCGACGGGGAGCTCGTCGAGAAGGACCGCAACTCCTCGATGGTCACCGTCTGGCGCGTCACCCCGGCCGGCGAGGGCAGGTCCCGCGTCGTCGTCACCACCACCTGGACCGGTGCCGGCGGCATCGGCGGCTTCTTCGAGAGGACCTTCGCCCCCAAGGGCCTCGGCCGGATCTACGACGTGCTCCTCGCCAACCTCGCCACCGAGGTCGAGAAGTAGTCCCACACGGTCAAGGGCCCGGCGCGCCACGGCCGTCGGGCCCTTTCGCCGGTCGCCGGTCGCCGGTCCGGGTCGTCCTCCCTCCGGAGGGCCGGACCGGACGGGACCGGATCCGACCTCAACTGAGCCGACCTGACCGGTCCTGACCTGAGCTGAGCCGACCTGACCGGTCCTGACCGGTCCTGGGCCGGACCGGTGCCGTACCCCATTCCTGCCCTCCGCCGCTCGCGCCGCCGCCGAGGGCCGACGTGCCGCGACCGGCGGCGACGGACCACCGGGGCGCCCCTGTGTACCCGTCATCGCCGCGGTGAAACCAATTCCAGGATTGCCGCACATGTCCGGCGACGTGCGCCGTACGGTGGTGGCTGCGGGGACGGATCTTGCACAGCTCTGGGGAGAGAGGTCTGGGCCATGGACCGTGGCACCGACAGGGGCACGCCTCCCGGCCGCGGAGCCGACAGCGGTACGTCGGCCGGTCCCGCCGACGCCGGACGCGTCCCGCTCGCCGTGGTCGTGGTCGACCGCGACGGCCTCGTCTCCCACTGGAGCAGCGGCGCCCGCCGCCTCTTCGGCGTCCCCAAGGACGAGGCGATCGGCCAGGACGCGATCGACCTCCTGCCCGTCTCCGGCGCCCTCCCCGAGGACGACGAGGACCTCCCGTACGGGGAGGACGCGGCCGCCGACGGACCCGGCCCGGGGCTGGGCGACTCCCTCGACGGCGGATTCGGCTACCCCGCCGCGGGACGGGCCCGGCTGACGGTGCCCGAGCGAAGAAGCGAGACGGGGGTCCCCCCGCCCGCGGGGTGGGAGAGGGACCGCGTCGACGTGCTGTGGTGGGCGTACCCGCTCGTCGGACCGGGCCGGGAGCGGCTGCTCGTGCTGGCCGCCGACGCCCGCGCCCTGTACCACCGGGAACAGACGGACGGCCCGCTCGTCGAGCGCATCGCACCCGGCTTCGCCCTGCACACCGACTTCCCCGGCGCCGCCGACCTCGCCCGCCGGCTCCCCGAGATCCTGCCCAGCATGAGCGTCGGCGAGAGCGCCCGCATCGTCGGCCAGGTCCTCGAACTCGGCTATCCGGTCCTGGAGTTCAGCCAGAACGACCGGGTGCCCGTCACCCCCGACTGGGGGGTGGCCCGGCGCGCCGAGCGCAGGGCCCGCCGCGAGCGCGCCGCCCGTGCCGCCGCCGAGG
This sequence comes from Streptomyces sp. NPDC088812, assembly GCF_044750285.1. Taxonomy (NCBI): domain Bacteria; kingdom Bacillati; phylum Actinomycetota; class Actinomycetes; order Kitasatosporales; family Streptomycetaceae; genus Streptomyces; species Streptomyces sp. NPDC088812. The sequence continues at coordinate 201,245 of NZ_JBIVJP010000018.1, forward strand.
GCCTGCCCGCGCCGGAGGACCCCGACGACGAGGGCGAGGACCTCGAGCACGCGGCCGTCCGCGAACGTCTGGAGTTCCTCAACGAGGTCAGCGGCCGCATAGGCACCTCCCTCGACCTCTCCCGCACGATCGCCGAGGTCAGCAGGGCCGTCGTCCCCCGCTTCACCGATGTCGCCGGCACCTATCTGCGGGAACAGGTCGTCGCCGGCGAGGGCTTCCCCGAGGGGGTGCCGGACACCACCACCCTGTGGCACCGGGTCGCCGTGGAGCACACCGACGAACCCGGCCGCTGGGACGACGTGGTCCCCGTCGGCGAGGCCATGCCCTTCCCGGCACACACTCCGTTCTTCCGGTGCATGACCACGGGCGAGCCGGTCCTCGTGCCGCGCGTCGACGAGCGGATGGGCCACGCCATCGCCTCGCAGTTCGAGAAGCGCGACATCCGGCCCCTGATCACCGGCCGCTCCCTGCTCGTCGTCCCGCTCAAGGCCCGCGACGTCGTCCTCGGCTTCATGATCCTGCTGCGGCACCCCGAGCGCGCCGAGTTCGACGACATGGACCGGGTCACCGGCGCCGAACTCGCCGCCCGCGCGGGCCTCGTGCTCGACAACGCCCGCATGTACACCTACCAGGAGAGCGTCGCCGAGGCCCTCCAGGACAGCATGCTGCCGCGCATCCCGCCACGCAGGGCGGGCTGCGACATCGCCACCCGCTATCTGCCGGGCACCCTGCTCGGACGGGTCGGCGGCGACTGGTTCGACTCGGTCAAACTGCCCGGCGCCCGCACCGCCCTCGTCGTCGGCGACGTCATGGGGCACGGCCTCGACTCCGCCGCCATGATGGGCCAGTTGCGTACGGCGGTGCAGACCATGGCCGCCCTCGACCTGCCGCCCGCCCAGCTCCTGCGCAACCTCGACGACCTCGCCCAGCGCCTCGGCGACACCTACCTCGCGACCTGTCTGTACGCCGTCTACGACCCGGTCGCGGGCGAACTCCACCTCGCCAACGCGGGCCACATCCCGCCGGTGCTGGTCCGGGCCGGCGACGGCCGCAGCGAACTGCTCGACCTGCCCACGGGCGCGCCGATCGGCGTCGGCGGCGTGCCCTTCGAGGCGGTCCACGTCCGGGTGGGACCCGGTGACCGGCTCGTGATGTGCACCGACGGACTGGTCGAGGTGCGCGGCGAGGACATCGGCGTGCGCCTGGCGGCCCTGTGCGAGTCCGCCGCGCATCCGGCCGCCTCCATGGACGACGCCTGCGACACCATCATCCGCGCCCTCAACCCGCGGGGCGGCCGCAAGGACGACGTGGCCCTGCTCATGGCACGCCTCAACGGCATCGCTCCCGGCGACGTCGCCGAGTGGACCTTCCCCCTCGACCCGCGCGAGGCGGCCCGGGCCCGCGCGGTGGTGCGCGAGCAGCTCCACGACTGGGGGCTGTCCGACCTCGCGTACCCCGCCGAGCTGATGGTCTGCGAGCTGGTCACCAACGCCCTGCGGCACTCCCACGGCCGGCCCGTCGCCCTGCGGCTCGTCCGCGGGGACACCCTGCTGTGCGAGGTGGACGACGACGACCACGAGCTGCCGACCCTGCTGAGTGCCGGGCCCGGCGACGAGGCGGGGCGGGGGCTGCGCGTGGTGAGCACGCTGGCCCGCGAGTGGGGTACCAGCCGCACGGCCGACGGCAAGTCGGTCCGCTTCGAGCTGACGCTGCCCCGGCGCTGACGCCGGCCGGAGGGCACCGGACGCATGGCCGGAGGGCGCCGGACGCACGGCCGGAGCGAGCCGGACGCTTGGCCGGAGGGCACCGGACGCATGGCCGGAGCGAGCCGGACGCCCGGCCGGAGGGCACCGCACGCACGGCCGGAGGGCACCGGACGCGCCATGGTCGGTCCGGGAGTTCGCGAAGACGGGCCTGGCCCGCGACAGTGGGCAGGGGCGTGCGACAGTGGGCAGGGTGTGCGACGGCGGGCAGGGGCGTGCGACGGCGTGTGCCGTACGGGTGGGGCGTGACGGGCCGCGCGGCGCGCTTGTCCGTGCTCCCGGGGAGCGATACACCGTACTGGCCCGTCACTACGGCGGATCGGCCTCGCATCCAGGGGAGTTGGGCATGAGCGTGACGCGTCGGTACCGGGAGGCCTGGGAGGGCTTCTGGCGCGAGGCCCCCGGGGAGGCGGGCGGGGTGTTCTGGGACGCCGACCCGGCGGTGACCGCCGCCCACCACCTCGCCCACTTCGAGCCCCGGCTCGTCGACCCCAACCTGCCGCTGATCGACCTGGGCTGCGGCAACGGCACCCAGACCCGCTTCCTCGCCGACCGCTTCCCCCGGGTCGTCGGCACCGACCTGGCCGCCGCGGCCCTGGACCACGCCCGCCGCGCCGACCCCGCCGGGCAGGTGACGTACCGACTGCTGGACGCCGCCGAGCAGGGCGCGGCCGAGGCGCTGTACGCCGAACTCGGCGACGCCAACGTCTACATGAGAGGCGTCCTGCACCAGTGCGAGCCCGACGACCGGCAGCCGCTGGTGGACGGGATCGCCACGCTCCTCGGCGGCCGCGGCCGGGCCTTCCTCGTCGAGCTCGCGGAGGCGGCCCGTCCGGTCCTCGCCGGTCTGGCCGAGGGCCCCGACGGACCGCCCCCGAAGCTGGAGCCGGTCCTCCGGCACGGCATCGCCCCCGGCGAGGTCGCCGACGACGCGGTGCCCGTTTATCTGGGCGCCGCGGGACTCTCCGTCCTCGCCGCCGGGGACCTCCCCCTCACCACCACGGAGTTCCTGCCCGACGGCACCCGGATAGCGCTGCCGTCGAAGTGGATCGTGGCCGGCCGGACGGCCTGACGGGGCACCTCCCTCCACGGCGCCCCCGGCCCGCCGAAGGCCTCAGGTGGCGGCCTCAGGTGGCGGCCTCGGACTCCGTGCAGTCCCAGACGGCGCGCCAGCTCCGGAACGCCCCCGTCCGGTCGAGGGCGTGGAAGACCCTGCCCTGGCCGCGGGTGCCTCCGCGCGGCGGCGGCACGGACACCCGGCCGAGGAGGCCGGCGTCCCAGTTGCGGGAGCGCAGGTACCGGGTGGCCGCGACGGTGTCCAGTTCGATGCGGCGGAAGCCGTCGTGGACCGGGAGCGCCGCGTAGACGTCGGGGCTGGGCACGAGGTGGCCGAGGGCGGACAGTTCCGCGGCCGCGTTGTCGTCGCTCACCTCGACGGCCGGGATGCCGCCCCCGCTGAGGAAGCCGATCCACAGGGCGAGCTGGGTGGTCTCGGGGCCGTCGGCCTGCGCGGTGATCTCCGTGAGCCGCAGCAGTTCCCGGTAGGTGCCGAGGACGGCTTCCGGAGCGAGGCTCGCCTCGGGGACCGGCGGCCCCGCCCGGTCCGCGCGGACCCCGGTGAGGTCGTCGACCGTGGCCAGCCCGGCCAGCAGGGCGGTGCGGGCGCCGAGCTGGGCGCGCAGGTACAGACGGGTCGTCTGCACCAGCCAGCGCCGGGTGCTGATGCCCGGCCGGTCGTTCTCGTCCTCCGTCCACCAGACCTTCGTCCGGGGCAGCGGGCGGGCCGCGCCGAGCCGCTCCAGCTGGTGCCGGGTCCGCGCCGCCCAGTGGTGGGCGTAGCGGGCGTGCACCCAGGCGGGCGTGGCCATCCGGTCGCCGTGGGTGAGCGCCTCCTCCAGCCACTTCACCCAGATCCCGGTGATGCACAGCGCGTGCTGGTGGCCCGCCTCCAGCAGTTCCAGCTCGTCGGTGACGAGGCCGGCCCGGCGGAGGTTCTCCAGGTCGAAGTGGCCCAGCGCGGCCCAGTGGAGGGCCGTGTGCCGGTGGCCGTTCTTGTTGGCGGCGACGGCCTTCCCCCGGTGGCGGTGGGTGGCGTAGCCGGGATGGGAACCGCTGGGGAAGCGGGTGATCACCTGCTGGAGCCGTTCGAGCAGGCCCGCCGGTCCGCCGGTTCTGCCGGAGTAGTGGACGGCGTCCCACTCGACGCTCTGGTCGGCGCGGGCCAGAGCCCGCCGTTCGTGCGGGGAGACCGGGGAGTCGGGGTCGTCGAGCGGGCCGAGCTGCCGGCGGAGCTCGATGTACTGGTTGATGGTCCCGGACCGGAACAGGGGCTGGTTGCGGGAGAGGGTGGCCAGCTCGCACAGGGCGCGGACGGAGACCGGGCCGTCCAGCGCCCGCCAGTCGACGGCGACGTTCCCGGGCCGGTCGAGCGTCGGCCGGGGCGGGGCGACCAGGTCGTGCAGGGCCTTCATCTCCGCCGCCGACAGGGTGAGCGCCAGGTCCTTGCGGGCTCCTGCGCGGGCGGTGCTCCCCAGGACCGCGGTGGCGACGTAGGAGGCGATCTCGCCCACCAGGAGGCCGGGGGAGCAGGTCAGCCGGTGGAAGGCCAGCGCCAGGGCGGCGGCCCCCGCCTCCCGGAACAGGTCGGCGCCCTTGAAGGCGGACGGGCGGGCCAGGACGGCGGGCGCGTCGGTGGCGCCGAGGAACAGCGCGGGTGGCCGCCAGGCGGCGACGACGTCGTGCTGGAGGAAGCTGCGCGCCCGGACACCGTTCTTCACCCCCGGTACGACGACCGTCGCGCCGGCCTGCCGCACGAACCGGGTGAGATCCAGGTAGCGGTCCGCCTCCCGCAGCGCCCACGCGCGGCCGATGAGGGTCAGCGTCTTTGGGGTGACGGCCTCCCGGCCCCGCGGGGAGAGCCGGTCCCTGACGCGTTCCGCCGCGTCCGTCAGGGCGCGCAGGTCCCACGGCGGCGGCCAGTCGGCGGGCGCGTCGCACCAGTACGGGTAGTCCTCCGCGGGCAGCGCCACATGGTCGCGGCCCGCCCCGGCCCACTCCCGGTCGCACCAGCGCTGCACCTCCGCCAGGGCGACCGACGCGACCTTGGCCCGCCAGGTGGCGACGTTCCCGCTGTCGGTGCGCCGTTCACCGCCCTCCGCCAGGCGGTCCGGCACGGGGTAGTGGGACAGGCCGACGGCCGCCCGTACGGACGCGGCGACCGCCGGCGCCGTGTGCCCCTTGCGCAGGCCCGCCGCGTCGCCCCGGCGCACGAACCCGGCCACCGCCCGCTCGAGGCACCCCCGCACCCGGTGCAGGCCGTCCGCGCGCCAGCCCCGCGCGTCGACCAGCCCGATCGCGCACGGACCGAGCCCCGCGAGCTCCGTCGCGGCGAGTCCCTTGCCGGCCATCAGGTCCTCGAAGACCCGCATGAGCCGTACGACGTGATCGGGTGTCACCCGCCCGGCGGCCGGTGACCGGCCGCCGTGTCCCGCTGCCATGCGCTACTCCTCCGCCTCGCACGCGACGACCAGGGCGTGGGCGGAAAGGATCGTGGAGCGCAGTTCCTGGAGGTACCGGGGAGCGCCGAAGACCTGACGCGACAGGTGCGGCGGCGTGCCGACGGTCTCGACCTCGCAGTGGAACGGCAGCCCCAGGACCCGTACGGCGTCCATGTGCTGGTACGGCGCGTAGATGTGGGTGGTGACCAGCAGCACCCGTCGGGCGTCCAGACGGACGTCCCGGGCGAACTGCCGGTAGGTGTCGGCCGTGTTGGCGTTGCGGGACAGGTCGCTGCTGCGGGCGGCGTACAGGCGCACTCCCGGCTTGCCCGGCCGCTCCCCACGCAACTGGGCCCGTCGCGGGGCTTTCTCGGGGTCGCCGTCCACTGTGGTGCTCCACGGTGCCGTCGAGGGGAACTCGGCGTCCGCGAGGGCCTCCAGCATGTACACCTCTTGGCCGGCGTCCGGGGCGAACTCCCGGGCGTCGTCCCGCTCGCCCTCGAGGAGCGCACGGAAGGAGCCCAGGAAACAGACCTCGTCGGCCGTGAAGGCGCCCTGTCCCAGCAGGCTCGCCGCGTACTCGGCCCGGCTGCGGCAGCTGCTCGCCAGTCCGCCCAGGACGAGGACCCAGTCGAAGTGGCCGCCGGTGACGGGGGCCGGTTCCACCATCCCCAACTGCTCGGCGAGGGCCAGGATCCGGTCCGTGGGCAGCGTCCCGTCGTCGGCGGCGATCGCGAGCCGGCTGCCTCCCTTGCGGAGGTCCCAGACCTGCGAGAACGCCTTCAGGCTCGCCAGCCGTTCGCGCGGTCCGCCCCGGGTGGGCCAGTCGCCGTCGAACATCTCGACCAGTTCGCGCAGCGCGGGCGAGGCCAGCAGGTCGTGGACCGGGCCGAGGGGGTCACGGCCGGTGCGGTACACCAGGGCGGTCGTCGTCACAGCTCTCCTTCTGCCGGCGCGGGCCTGCCGTCCGCGCGTCCCCGGCGGCCGTCCGGCCGCCGGGGCACAGTGTGGGCGCCCGGCCGGTGCGGGTGGGCCGAAGCGCGAAAGAGGGGCGTGTTTTTCGGAACAAGGCCTCCCTGGTCCGCGGAACGGGCCGGACGATCTCCCGCGGCGTGAAAGGCGCCGCCGGGTGCGGGACGTTGCCTCCTGCCGGCCATGACGCCGGCCCGAGTGGAGGGAACGACCCCATGGAAGCCCACCGCCCCGACGGCGAACCGGCCGCGGTCTCGCTGTTCCTGATGACGATGACGGCCCTCGTCCTGCACCGGCAGGGCTGGAGCTGGGAGGAGATCCGCGCCGCCTTCGACGCGCTCGCCGCCGCCGTGACGCTGTGGCTGACCACGCAGGACAAGTGAGCACCGCGGGCACGCGCACCGGCGCGGGTACCCCGGCCGGGTGCGGGTACCCCGGCCGGGTGCGGGTACCCCGGCCGGTGCGCGTGCCCCGGCCGGTGCAGGCGCTCCGCCGGCCGGTATGGGCGCTGCGGCCGGCTCGGAGGGCGAGATTGACGCCCTCTCCTGCCCGAGGGCAGGAGATTCCGGTGCGTACCGCTACGCGGTACCACCTTGGGTTCCTGTTTCACGGGCCTCTGCCGACCGGTGGGGGTCGGTCTTACGTGGCCTCCGCAGGCCTGACTTCCCGCCCGTCCGGCGGTAGGCCGGACAACTTCGTTGCCCGGCACGGCGATCCTGGCCGTGCCGCTGCGACCCTCCGAGCCGCTACAGACAGGATGCCCTACACCTCCACCCTGAAGGGTGGAGCACTGGACAAGCGTTCGGTAGCGCCGACGGGGGAAACCGACCCTTCCCGTCTTCTCTTGGCATATGCCGACACGGGGGTCATGTCCCGGCGGACGCGGCACGGGCCCGCACATCACGTAACGTGACACAGCATGAAGATCCTCATCAGCGCCGACATGGAGGGCGCCACCGGCGTCACCTGGCCGGCCGACGTGCTGCCGGGGACGCCGCAGTGGGAGCGGTGCCGTGCCCTGTTCACCTCGGACGTCGACGCCGCCGTCCGCGGCTTCTACGACGGCGGCGCCGACGAGGTCCTGGTCAACGAGGCGCACTGGACCATGCGCAACCTGCTCCTCGAACGGCTCGACGAGCGGGCGCAGATGCTCACCGGGCGACACAAGGCGCTGTCCATGGTGGAGGGCGTCCAGCACGGCGACGTCGACGCCGTCGCGTTCGTCGGCTACCACGCCGGCGCCGGCATGGAGGGCGTCCTCGCCCACACCTACCTCGCCAACTCCATCACCGGGGTGTGGCTGGACGGCGTACGGGCCAGCGAGGGGCTGCTCAACGCGCGGGTCGTCGCCGAGTACGGGGTGCCGGTGGTGCTGGTCACCGGGGACGACGTGGCCTGCGAGGACGCGCTCGGGTACGCGCCTCAGGCGCTGAAGGTGGCGGTCAAGGACCATGTGTCGCGGTACGCGGCCGTGTGCCGGACGCCGGCCCGCACCGCGGCCGACATCCGCGCGGCCGCGAAGGACGCCGCGCGGCTCGCCGTCCGTCATGAGCCGGTGCAGGCCGGACCCTTCACGGTCGCCGTCGAGTTCGACGCCGAACACCTCGCGATGGCCGCCACCGTCGTGCCGGGCGTCGCCCGGACCGGCGAGCGCAAGGTGGCGTACACCAGCGGCACCATGTACGAGGGGATCCGCACGTTCAAGGCCGTGACGACGATCGTCTCGGCCGCGGTGGAGGAGCAGTATGGCTGACGTCCAGGCGTACGAAGAGGTCGTGGGGTTCACCTCCGACCTCATCCGGATCGACACCACCAACCGGGGCGGCGGGGACTGCCGGGAGCGGCCCGCCGCCGAGTACGCGGCCGCGCTGCTCGCGGAGGCGGGCGTCGAACCGGTGCTCCTCGAACGCACCCCGGGCCGTACCAACGTCGTCGCGCGGATCGAGGGCACCGACCCGTCCGCGGACGCGCTGCTCGTCCACGGTCACCTCGACGTCGTGCCCGCCGAGGCCGCCGACTGGACCGTGCACCCCTTCTCCGGCGAGGTCCGCGACGGGGTCGTGTGGGGCCGGGGCGCGGTCGACATGAAGAACATGGACGCGATGATCCTCGCCGTCGTCCGCTCCTGGGCCCGCGCCGGCGTCCGGCCCCGGCGCGACCTCGTCGTCGCCTTCACCGCCGACGAGGAGGCCAGCGCCGAGGACGGCGCCGGTTTCCTCGCCGACGAGCACCCCCACCTCTTCGAGGGCTGCACGGAGGCCATCGGCGAGTCCGGCGCCTTCACCTTCCACGACGGCGCCGGACGCGAGATCTACCCCATCGCGGCGGGCGAGCGCGGCACCGGCTGGCTGCGGCTGACCGCGCGCGGCCGGGCCGGGCACGGCTCCAAGGTCAACCGGGAGAACGCGGTGACCCGCCTCGCCGCCGCCATCACCCGCATCGGCGCGTACGAGTGGCCGCCGCGCCTCACCCCGACCGTGCGGGCCGCGCTCACCGAACTCGCCGGCCTCTACGGCATCGACGCCTGCCTCGACGACGTCGACGCCCTGCTGGACAAGCTCGGGCCGGCCGGCAAGCTGGTCGAGGCGACCGTCCGCAACAGCGCCAACCCGACCATGCTGGACGCCGGTTACAAGGTCAACGTGATCCCCGGGGAGGCCGTCGCCCATGTCGACGGACGCTTCCTGCCGGGCGGCGAGGACGAGTTCCGCGCGACCCTCGACGACCTCACCGGCCCCGACGTCGACTGGGAGTACGTGCACCGCGAGGTCGCCCTCCAGGCACCCCTGGACTCGCCCACGTTCGCCGGGATGCGCGCCGCCGTGCAGGAGTTCGCGCCCGAGGGGCACGTGGTGCCGTACTGCATGTCCGGTGGCACGGACGCCAAGCAGTTCTCGCGGCTCGGGATCACCGGCTACGGCTTCGCGCCGCTGCGGCTGCCCGAGGGCTTCGACTACCAGGCCCTCTTCCACGGTGTCGACGAACGCGTCCCCGTCGACGCCCTCCACTTCGGCGTCCGCGTCCTCGACCGCTTCCTGCGGACGGCCTAGGCGAGCGGGGGAGAGCGTGCAGATCCTGCCGTACGGCTCCTGGCCCTCGCCCCTCGACGCGGGCCTCGCCGCCGCGCACGACGGGCGGCCCGAGTACGTCGGCTTCGTCGGCGACGAGGTGTGGTGGACGGCGCCCCGGCCCGCCGAGGGCGGCCGGCGCACCCTCGTGCGGCGACGCGCCGACGGCGGCGAGGAACCGGTCCTGCCCGCGCCCTGGAACGTGCGCAGCCGGGTCCTGGAGTACGGCGGCCGGCCCTGGGCCGGCGTGCCGCACGGGGCGGGTCCCCTCGTGGTGTTCACGCACTTCGACGACCAGCGGCTGTACGCCTTCGAGCCCGGCGGCACACCCCGGCCGCTGACCCCGGTCTCGGCGGTGGGCGGCGGACTGCGCTGGGCGGAGCCCCGGGTGCTGCCGGAGCAGGGCGAGGTGTGGTGCGTGCTGGAGGAGTTCACCGGCGACGGGCCCACCGACGTCCGCCGCGTCCTGGCCGCCGTACCGCTGGACGGATCGGCCGCGGACGACCGGCGGGCCGTGCGCGAACTCACCGACGGACGGCGGCGGTTCGTCACCGGGGCGCGGCTCTCCCCGGACGGCCGGCGGGCCGCCTGGCTGGCCTGGGACCATCCGTGGATGCCGTGGGACGGCACCGAGGCCGTCGTCGCCGAGGTCGGCGCCGACGGGACGTTCGGCCCGGAACAGGTCGTGGCGGGCGGGCCGCGCGAGTCGGTGGCCCAGGTCGACTGGTCGGCGGACGGCCGTCTGCTCCACACCAGCGACCGCACGGGCTGGTGGAACCTGTACCGCGACCACGAGCCGGTCTGCCCCCGCGCGGAGGAGTTCGCCGGTCCCCTGTGGAAGCCGGGCCTGTCCTGGTTCGCCCCGCTGGACGGCGGGCTCGTCGCCGTCGTCCACGGCCGCGGGTCCGCCCGGCTCGGCGTCCTCGACCCGGAGACCGGCGAGGTCGTCGACGCGGCCGGGCCGTGGACCGAGTTCGCGCCCACGCTCGCCGCGCACGGCGAGAGGGTCGTCGCCGTCGGGGCGAGCCCGCGCAGCGCCCACGAGGTGATCGAGCTGGACGTCCGCACGGGCCACGCCCGCGTCGTCGGCGCCGCCCACCACGACACCGTCGACCCCTCCTACTACCCGGAACCCCGGATCCGCACCTTCGCCGGCCCCGACGGCCGGGAGGTCCACGCCCACGTCTACCCGCCCCACCACCCCGGCTGTACCGGCCCGGACGCCGAGCTGCCCCCGTACGTGGTGCGGGCGCACGGCGGACCCACCGACCGCTCCCCGCTCGTGCTGGACCTGGAGATCGCCTACTTCACCTCCCGCGGCATCGGCGTCGCCGAGGTGAACTACGGCGGGTCGACCGGCTACGGGCGGGAGTACCGGGACCGGCTGCGGGAGCAGTGGGGCGTGGTCGACGTCGAGGACTGCGCGGCCGTCGCCCTCGCCCTCGCCGAGGAGGGCACCGCCGACCGGCGGCGGCTGGCGATCCGCGGCGGCAGCGCCGGCGGCTGGACCGCCGCCGCCTCCCTGACCGGCACCGACGTCTACGCCTGCGGCACGCTCGCCTACCCGGTCCTCGACCTGGTGGCCTGGGCGACGGGCGGGACCCACGACTTCGAGTCCCGCTACCTCGACACCCTCGTCGGGCCGCTCGCCGAGGTGCCCGCCCGCTACGCCGAACGCTCGCCCGCCGAGCACGCCGACCGGATCGGCGTGCCGTTCCTGCTGCTCCAGGGCCTGGACGACCCGATCTGCCCGCCCGCCCAGGCCGGACGCCTGCTGGCCCGCCTCGCGGGACGCCGGGTGCCGCACGCCCACCTCGCCTTCGAAGGGGAGGGGCACGGCTTCCGGCGGGCCACGACGATGGTGCGCGCCCTGGAGGCCGAGCTCTCCCTGTACGCTCAGGTGTTCGGGCTGTGTCCGCCCGGCATCCCGACCCTGGAGCTCACGCAGTGAAGGACCTCGTGCGGCCCGCCCGGCTCGCCCCCGGCGCCCGGGTCGCCGTCGTCGCACCCAGCGGACCCGTCGCCGAGGAACGGCTCCAGGCCGGGCTCGACGTACTGCGCGGCTGGGACCTCGACCCGCAGGCCGCCCCGCACGTGCTCGACCGCCACGGCACGCTCGGCCACCTCGCGGGCACCGACGAGGACCGGGCCGCCGACCTCCAACGGGCCTGGTGCGACCCGGCCGTCGACGCGGTCATCTGCGCGCGCGGCGGCTACGGCGCCCAGCGCATGGTCGACCTCCTCGACTGGGACGCGATGCGGGCGGCCGGCCCCAAGGTGTTCGTCGGCTTCAGCGACGCGACCACCCTCCACGAGGCGTTCGCCGTCCGCCTCGGCCTGGTCACCCTGTACGGGCCCGTCGCCGGCGGCGACCTCGCCAAGGACGCCCGCGCCCAGGACCACCTGAAGGCCACCCTGTTCGCCCCCGAGACCGTCCGCACGCTCACCTCCTCCGGCACCGGCCTGGCACCCGGCCGCGCCCGGGGCGTCACCCTCGGCGGCTGCCTCACCCTGCTCGCCACCGGACAGGGCACCCCGCACACCCGGCCCGGCGCCCGCGGCGGGCTGCTCCTGCTGGAGGACGTGGGGGAGCAGCCCTACCGCGTGGACCGGACGCTCACCCACCTGCTGCGCACCGGCTGGCTGGACGGCGTCGCGGGCGTCGCGCTCGGCTCCTGGGACCGCTGCGGCCCCTACGAGCACCTGCGGCCGGTCCTCGCCGACCGGCTCGGCGGGCTCGGGGTGCCCGTCGTGGAGGAGCTCGGCTTCGGCCACTGCGAGGGAGCGCTGACCGTGCCGTTCGGGGTGCACGCCGAACTGGACGCCGACGCGGGCACGCTCACCCTCGACGAGCCCGCCCTGCGGTGATCGGGGGGCGTGTCGCCCCGCACGGCGGACGGGAGTCCGACGACAGGCCCCAGGCCCGACGACAGGACCCGGGCCCGACGACAGGACCCGGGCTCACAGGCCCCAGGCCCGACGACAGGACCCGGGCCCACAGGACCCAGGCCCGGCGGCGGAGCGCCACGACCGCCCCCGTCGTAGGCTGGGCCGGTGCCGCACACCGCTTCCCGCTACCTCGCCGAGGGTCCCCGCGTGGGCATACGCCACTTCACCTACGCGGACGGTGCCGAGTTCGCCGCACGGGTCCGCGAGAGCAAGGACCTGCACCACCCGTGGCTGTTCCCGCCGGCCACCGCCCACGCGTACACCGCGTACGCCGGCCGGCTCATCGAGGACCCCACGAAGGCGGGCTTCCTCGTGTGCACGCTGGACGACGACGCCATCGCCGGCTTCATCAACATCAACAACATCGTCGAGGGCGGCTTCCAGTGCGGTGCGCTGGGCTACGGCGCCTTCGCGCACGCCGCCGGACGCGGACTGATGCGCGAGGGGCTCGGCCTCGTGGTGGGACACGCGTTCGGACCGCTGCGGCTGCACCGGCTGGAGATCAACGTGCAGCCCGGCAACGCCGCCTCCATCGCCCTCGCCCGGGCCTGCGGCTTCCGCCGGGAGGGCTTCTCCCCGAAAATGATCTACATCGACGGGGAGTGGCGGGACCACGAGCGGTGGGCGCTCACCGTCGAGATGTGGACCTGCCGGCCTTCCGGCTGACCGTCCCGCCCCGGACGGTACGGCGGGCGCCCGACCGATGTCGCCGTCCGCGCGCCCGGCCGGTCCCGAGCGGCGCCCGACCGATGTGGCCGTCCGCGCCCCTGCCGGTCGCGAGCGGCACCCGCGTCACGGTCGGCGGTCGGCGGTCTCGGCGTACTCGTAGACCGAACCGTCCGGGTGCAGCGCGATCAGATTGCGGCCCACCGGCGTCGCCAACGGCCCCGCGAGCACGTCCGCGCCCAGTTCGGTGAGCCGTTTGTACGCCTCGTCGACGTCCGTGACCGCGATCGTCGCCGTGACCTTGCGCAGCACCTCCAGCTCGCTCTCCGGCCCGCTCATCAGCAGGAAGCAGCCGACCGCCGCCACCTCCACACCACCGCGCCCGAACCGCTGCGCGGGCGCGCCGGCCAGACGCTCGTAGAAGGGGACGGCGGCCTCGAGATCGTCGACGCAGACACGCAGCGTGGCTCCCAGGATGTCCATGGCGAGGAGCCTAGTGCGGGCGGCCCGCGCGGGAGGATCCTTCACGCCATCCCCCCGCCGTCCGGCCGTCCCGCGCACGCCGGCCGGCCGACCGCGGCCCCGCGGCCGCCGCCGCGTGCCCGGGACCGGCGTCCGCGCCCGGACCGCCCCGCCCGCCGCCGGTGTCCGCGCCCCGGCCGCCCGGTGCGGGGCCGGCGTCCGGCTCCGGACCGTCTCGCACGGCGCCGGTGGCCGTGACCGGATGCGGCCGGGTGGGCACGAGCGCGTCGGCCGCGCGGACGGCGTGGGCCAGCGCCGCCAGCCCGCCCCCGTCCGCGACCTGGTCGAGGCGCGGGAACTCGTACCGCTCCTCGGCGGCGGCGTGCGCCAGCACGTCCCGGCGCAGGGCCGCGAGCAGACCGGGGAAGGCGGGCGAGTCCGGCTCCACGGCGTCCAGGCGGGCCAGCGCACGCCCGGCCCGCGCCTCCTCCGCGATCCGCCTCCCGGCGAGGCGCGCACCACCGCGCAGGTGTCGGCGCACGAAGGGGTGGACGACCTCCTCCTCGACCGTCTCGTGCACCGCGAGCAGCCGGACCAGGTCCTGGAAGGCCCGCCTGCGCTCCTCGCCCCCGGCCCGCGCCACCTCCTCGAACAGCTTCCGGATGCGCGCGTGCTGCTCCACCAGCAGCTCCACCACGTCGCTTCGCTCGGACATGACCTGAGCTCTCTCCTGAGACGGTGAACCACGTATGAGACGGTGAACCGCGTTCCGCCGGGGCGCACGGCGCACCGGGCCGCCGACCGCGCCCCGCGACCCGCCGGCGTTATCCGCCCGACGCCCCGGGTACCCGCATTCCATGGAACGCATCGATCACCTGGAGCATCTGGACAAGCATCTCGTCGACGAACTGGCGCAGGTGGCACGCGAGACCATCCGCGAGGAACTGCGCGAGCAGACCCGCAAGCAGCGCCGCACGGCCATGCTGTACGCCGCGTCCGGCGCTCTCGCCCTGTACGCGGGTGCCGCCGTAGCGCTGGCCGTGGGGCTGGGGCTCGCCACGGGACTGCCGGACTGGGCCGCCGCGCTGATCACCGCGGCGATCCTCGGCGTCCTGGCGTACGTGCTGCGCGGCGCCGCCCGGCCGCACCGGCACCCGGCCCACCACGAGGCCGCGGCGTCGGCCCCGCACGGCCCCACGGCCGCCGGGGTGACCCCCACCGGGCCGGCCGGCGGCCTCGGCATGCCGTACCCGCCCATGCCGCCCACCCCGCCCGCCGCGGCGCCGCGCCCCGGTGACACCGACCCCGAGTCGCCGCACCACCGGGCGTGATGCCGGGTGCGGACGCGTGGGACGACGGCGGCCGGCCGGGGACGGGCCGTGGTGGTGACCGGGGCCAGCGGCGGCGTCGGCCGGGCCACGGCCCGTGCCTTCGCCGCGCGCGGCGACCGGGTCGCCCTCCTCGCCCGCGGCCGTGAGGGCCTCGCCGCCGCGGCGGACGACGTGCAGCGCACCGGTGGTGAGGCGCTCGTGGTGAGCGTCGACATGGCCGACGCCAAGGCGGTCGAGGACGCGGCGCAGCAGGTCGCCGACGCCTTCGGCCGTATCGACGTGTGGGTCAACAACGCCTTCTCCGGCGTGTTCGCCCCCTTCACGGAGATCACCCCCGACGAGTTCCGCCGGGTGACCGAAGTGACCTACCTGGGCTACGTGTTCGGCACGCGAGCCGCCCTGCGCCACATGCTGCCGCGCGACCGCGGCACGATCGTGCAGGTCGGCTCCGCGCTCGCCTACCGCGGGGTGCCGCTCCAGTCGGCGTACTGCGGGGCCAAGCACGCCATCCAGGGGTTCAACGAGTCGCTGCGCTGCGAACTGCTGCACGGCGGCAGCCGGGTGCGCACGACGATGGTGCAGCTGCCCGCCGTCAACACCCCCCAGTTCGACTGGGTGGTGAACCGCATGCCGGGGCGGCCCCGGCCCGTGGCGCCCGTGTACCAGCCGGAGGTCGCCGCGCGGGCCGTCGTGCACGCCGCGGGACACGCGCGGCGGCGGGAGTACTGGGTGGGCGCCTCCACGGCGGCCACCCTGCTCGCCAACGCCGTCGCCCCCGGGTTCCTCGACCGCTACCTGGCCCGGACGGGCTTCGACGCGCAGCAGGAACCGCGGGACCGGCACGGCCGGGAGACGGAGTCCGCGGCCGGCGGGCCCGGCAACCTGTGGAGCCCGGCCGACGGCCCTCACGGACACGACTTCGGCGCGCACGGCCGTTTCGACGAGGAGTCCGCCACCCGGGACCCGCAGGAGTGGCTCTCGCGCAACCGGAACCGGATGGGCGCCGGGCTGCTGGCCGCGGGCGTGGGCGCGGCGCTCACCGCGAGC
Source organism: Streptomyces sp. NPDC088812 (assembly GCF_044750285.1). NCBI lineage: Bacteria > Bacillati > Actinomycetota > Actinomycetes > Kitasatosporales > Streptomycetaceae > Streptomyces > Streptomyces sp. NPDC088812. The sequence goes on from NZ_JBIVJP010000018.1 coordinate 217,000, forward strand.
CTGCGGCGACGCGACCGGGGCTGACCCGCGGCACCGGGCACACGGTGTCCGACCGCGCGGCGCCGGGCACGTGGTGCCGGGTAAGCGGTGCCCGACTCCTGCGATGCCCGACCCTGTGGAGCCCGGTGCGAGGCGCCCGACGACCGCGCGGTGCCGGGCACGTGGTGCCGGGTAAGCGGTGCCCGACTCCTGCGGTGCCCGACTTTGTGGAGCCCGGTGCGAGGCGCCCGGCACCCGCCCCCCAACCGTCGGGGCCCGGACACCCCCGCCGACGTGCCGGGCAGCGGGTCCGACCGCGCCCCGGTGCCCGACGGCGCGGGCGGCGGAGAACCGGTGGGCGTGCGCCCCCGCGCCGGGACCCCTGCGCCCCCGCGCCGGGACCCCGGACGTTTGGCGGCCCTGGCCAGGGGGACGCGGAAAGCCTCGTACGACACGCTCCCCGCGCCGCGAGGGCGTGGGGAACCCCAGCCGGAGGCGAACCCGTGAGTCGACCCCGCATCGTGATCGTCGGAGCCGGTTTCGCCGGGTACCGGACGGCCCGCGCCCTGACACGGGCGGCCCGGGGCCGGGCCGACATCATCCTGCTGAACCCCACCGACTACTTCCTTTACCTGCCCCTGCTGCCCCAGGTGGCCGCCGGCATCCTCGAACCCCGCCGGGTCACCGTCTCCCTCACCGGCACCCTGTCGGGGGTGCGGCTGGTGCTCGGCGAGGCCGACCGCATCGACCTCGACGGACGCACCGTCCGGTACACCGGCCCCGAGGGCGAACCGGGCACGCTCGCCTACGACCGGCTGGTGCTCGCCGCGGGCAGTGTCAACAAGCTGCTGCCCATCCCCGGCGTCGCCGAGCACGCGCACGGCTTCCGCGGTCTGCCCGAGGCGCTGTACCTGCGCGACCACGTCACCCGTCAGACGGAGCTCGCCGCCGTCGCCGACAGCGCCGCGGAGTGCGTGGCGCGCTGCACGTTCGTGGTGGTCGGGGCCGGCTACACCGGCACCGAGGTCGCCGCGCAGGGGCAGCTGTTCACCGACGCGCTGGCCCGCGCGCACCCGCCGGCCACGGGGATGCGACCGCGCTGGCTGCTCCTCGACGTCGCCGAGCGGGTCCTGCCCGAGCTGGACGAACGGCTCTCGCGCACCGCCGACCGGGTGCTGCGCGAACGGGGCGTCGACGTGCGCACGGGCACCTCCGTGAAGGAGGCCACCCGCGACGGGGTCCTGCTCACCGACGGCGCGTTCGTCGACACCCGCACCCTGGTGTGGTGCGTGGGCGTACGGCCCGATCCGCTCGCCGAGTCCCTGGGGCTGCCGATGGAACGCGGCCGGCTCCTCGTCGAGCCCACGCTCCGGGTGCCGGGCCGGCCCGAGGTGTTCGCCTGCGGTGACGCGGCCGCCGTACCCGACCTGGAGAAGCCTGGGCAGTACACGCCGATGACCGCCCAGCACGCCTGGCGGCAGGGCAGGGTCGCCGGGCACAACATCGCGGCCTCCCTGACCGGGGGCACGCTGCGGCCGTACCGGCACAAGGACAAGGGGTTCGTCGTCGACCTCGGCGGGGTCAAGGCCGCCGCCAACCCGCTCGGCGTCCCGCTCTCCGGGCTGCCGGCCGGCGCGGTCACCCGCGGCTACCACCTCGCCGCCATGCCCGGCAACCGCGTCCGGGTCGCCGCCGACTGGCTGCTGGACGCCGTCCTGCCGCGCCAGGCCGTCCAGTTGGGCCTCGTCCGCTCGTGGGCGGTGCCGCTGGACACGGCGTCGCCGGAACTGACCCGCGTCCCCGACCGGCCCGGACACCGTGCCTCGGCGTCCTCCGGACCGGGAGCCGCCCTCGCCCCGGAGGCGGGCGGCGACACGGGCGCGGGAGGCGACGACGACACCGGGGCGGTCGTCGCGCCGACCCCGGAACCGGCGAGGCACCCGACGCACGGGGAGCCCGTGCGGCATCCGGCACCCGGGCAGCCCGCGGGGCACCGGCCCGGCACGGGCTCGGACCCTGGCGGTGAGCGCCCCGGTCCGGCAGCGGACCGGGACACCACCGCGGCGGCTCCCGATCCCGATCCCGATCCCGGCCCCGATCCCGATCCCGGCCCCGATCCCAGCCCCGATCCCGGCCCCGGGCCCGCCTCCGCTCCCGCCCGGCAGGCGGGCGGCGACACGGGCGCGGGAGGCGACGACGACACCGGGGCGGTCGTCGCGCCGACCCCGGAGACCGCCAGGCGGCCCCCGCACGAGGAGACCGCCAGACATTCCCCGCACGAGGAGAACGCCAGGCATTCCCCGCATGAGGAGACCGCCGCCAGGCGTTCCCCGCACGAGGAGCCCCCGGGGCCGCGGCCCTCCGACAGCCGCCGGTCCCAGGCGCGTCCGGGCGGGCACGAGCCCGCCCCCGGTCCCGTGCGCCGAGCCGACCCCGCCCCCGACCCCGCCCCCGACGCCTCCCCGCGAGCCTCCTCGAAAGGAGACCAGTAACCCGATGGACACCGCCGAACTCACCGCCCTCGGACAGCAGTTGCGCGTGGACAGCGTCCGCGCCTCCGCCGCCGCGGGCTCCGGGCACCCGACGTCCTCCATGTCCGCCGCCGACCTGATGGCCGTACTGCTGGCGAACCACCTCCACTACGACTTCGACCGCCCCGCCCACCCCGGCAACGACCGCTTCGTCCTGTCCAAGGGCCATGCCTCCCCGCTGCTGTACGCGGCCTACAAGGCGGCCGGCGCCCTCGGCGACGAGGAGCTGCTCACCTTCCGCAAGCTCGGCAGCCGACTGGAGGGGCACCCCACCCCGCAGCGGCTGCCCTGGGTGGAGACCGCCACCGGCTCGCTCGGACAGGGGCTGCCGGTGGGCGTCGGCATCGCGCTGTCCGTGCAGCGGCTGGAGCGTTCCGAGGCGCGCGTGTGGGTGCTGTGCGGGGACAGCGAGCTGGCCGAGGGCTCGGTGTGGGAGGCGTCCGAGCACGCGGGCCACGAGCGCCTGGACAACCTCACCGTGATCGTCGACGTCAACCGGCTCGGTCAGCGCGGCCCGACCCGGCACGGCCACGACCTCGACGCCTACGCCCGCCGCTTCCAGGCCTTCGGCTGGCACACCGTCGAGCTCGACGGCCACGACGTCGACGCCGTCGACCGCGCGTACGGCGAGGCCCGGTCCACGCAGGGCCAGCCCACCGCGATCCTCGCCCGCACCCTCAAGGGCAAGGGCGTGGAAGCCGTCGAGGACCGCGAGGGCCTGCACGGCAAGCCGCTGAAGGAACCCGAGGAGGCGATCGCCGAACTCGGCGGCCCCCGTGACCTGCGCGTCCGGGTGCACGAGCCGTCCGCGGCCCGCATGCTGCACTCCGTCTCCACGGGCCCGCTCGACCTGCCCCGCTGGGAGCGGGGCGAGAAGGTCGCCACCCGCGACGCCTACGGCCGGGCCCTGGCCGCCCTCGGCGCCGCCCGCTCCGACGTCGTCGCCCTCGACGGCGAGGTGAGCGACTCCACCCGCGCCGAGTTCTTCGCCAAGGAACACCCCGAGCGGTTCTTCGAGTGCTACATCGCCGAGCAGCAGCTCGTCGCCGCCGCGGTCGGCCTGTCGACGCGCGGCTGGGTGCCGTACGCGTCCACGTTCGCGGCCTTCCTGAGCCGCGCGTACGACTTCGTGCGCATGGCATCGGTCAGCGGGGCCGGGATCAACCTGGTCGGCTCGCACGCCGGGGTCTCCATCGGGCAGGACGGGCCCTCGCAGATGGGGCTGGAGGACCTGGCGATGTTCCGGGCCGTGCACGGCTCGACGGTGCTGTACCCGTGCGACGCCCACCAGACCGCCCGTCTGGTCGCCGCCATGGCCGGCCTGGACGGCATCCGCTACCTGCGCACCTCGCGCGGCGACGCCCCCGTGCTCTACGGGCCCGACGAGGAGTTCCCGGTGGGCGGCAGCAAGGTGCTGCGCTCCTCCGACCGGGACCGGCTGACGCTGGTCGCCGCCGGCGTCACCGTGCACGAGGCGCTGAAGGCCGCCGACGCCCTGGCCGGGGAGGACGTCCCGGTGCGCGTGATCGACCTGTACTCGGTCAAGCCCGTCGACCGGGTCACCCTGCGGCGGGCCGCGGAGGAGACCGGCTGCCTGGTGACCGTGGAGGACCACCACGCGGAGGGCGGCCTCGGCGACGCCGTCCTGGAGGCCTTCTCCGACGGCCGGCCGGTGCCCCGCCTGGCGCGCCTGGCCGTGCGGACGATGCCGGGCTCGGCGAGCCCGGACGAACAGCTGCACGCGGCCGGGATCGACGCCGAGTCGATCGCCGCCTCCGCCCGGCTGCTGGTGGAGACGGCGGTCGTGCCGTGACGGCGGGCGACGGCCCCGGCATCCGCAGGGTGCGCGCGGGCCGCCGCACCGTCGAGGTGCACCGGCCGGACAAGGTGCTCTTCCCCGGCGAGGGGAACGCCAGGGAGTACACCAAGGGCGACCTCGTCGCCTACTACCGGTCGGTGGCCGCGTTCATGCTGCCGCACCTGCGCGGCCGGCCCCTGATGCTGGAGAGGCACCCCGACGGCGTCGACGGCCCGCGCTTCGTGCAGAAGAACACCCCCGAGCACTACCCGGAGTGGATCACCAGGGTGGAGCTGCCGAAGGAGGACGGCATTGTCCGCCACACCGTCTGCGACGACTCCGCCGGCCTCGTCCTCCTCGCCGACCAGGCCTGCGTCACCCTGCACCGCTGGCTCTCCCGGGCCGGCCACCCGCACCGCCCGGACGTGATGGTCTTCGACCTCGACCCCGGGGGCGAGGACTTCGGCGCCGTCCGCGAGGCCGCCCGGTGGACGGGCGACCTGCTCGACGAGCTCCGGCTGCCGTCGGCGCTGATGACGACCGGCTCACGCGGCCTGCACGTCGTCGTCCCCCTCGACGGCCGGCACGACTTCGACGAGGTCCGCGCCTTCGCCCGGGACGCCGCCGGCCTGCTCGCCGCCGAACACCCCGACCGGCTGACCACCGCGGCCCGCAGGAAGGACCGCGGCGGCCGCCTCTACCTCGACGTGCAGCGCAACGCGTACGCGCAGACCGCCGTCGCCCCCTACTCGGTGCGCGCCCTTCCCGGCGCGCCCGTCGCCACACCGATCACCTGGGAGCAGCTCGACGACCCCGCCCTCGGCCCGCGCCGCTGGACCGTCGCGGACGCCGTCGAGCAGGCCCGTACGAACCCGTGGTCGGGCCTGACCGGCCGCCGCGGCCGCGCCCTGGGCCCGGCCCGGCGCCGCCTCGACGCCCTGCGTGGCTGATACACCGACCGCCGGTACGCAGCCCGTCCGTGCGGCGGCGCAGACGCATGCGTTCGTGAAGGTTTGGCCAAGGACCTACCGGCCACCCGGAGGAAGAGGTGGTCATGGCGAACACAAGACACACAGGGCATTCGCAGACTGCACGGAAACCGAACGAGTCGAACGACGACGACTCGAACGACAACGTCTCGAGCGGCAACGTCTCGAACGACGACGACTCGAACGACAAGGACGAGGAAGTGGCGGACGACCGGCCCAGGCCCATGGAGATCCTGCGCGAGGCGCGCAGCCAGCTCGCGGAGCTGACCGGCATGACCGCCGAGAGCGTCTCGTCCTTCGAGCAGACGGAGGACGGCTGGTCGCTGGAGGTCGAGGTGCTGGAACTCGCCCGGGTTCCGGACACGATGAGCCTGATGGCGAGCTACCAGGTCGAACTCGACCCGCAGGGCCAGCTCACCGGCTACCGGCGGGTCCGCCGTTACGAACGCGGGCGGGCCGATGCACATCGGCCCGGCGGCCGTTAGGCCGCACGCCCGCAGTCACACCAGAACACCATCCACAAGACAAGGAGGCACGGTCGGTATGACGGTTGTTCCGGCAACACAGTCCGGCGGCGGGGGTGGCAGCAGCGGCCTCTACGACGTGCTGGAGCTCGTCCTGGACAGGGGGCTCGTCATCGATGCGTTCGTGCGGGTCTCCCTGGTAGGCATCGAGATCCTGAAGATCGACGTCCGGGTCGTCGTGGCCAGCGTCGACACCTACCTCCGCTTCGCCGAGGCGTGCAACCGCCTCGACCTGGAGGCCGGCCCGCGCAAGAGCCCGGGGCTGCCCGACGTCGTCGGCCAGATCACCGAGTCCGGCGCGCGCGGCAAGTCCAAGGGGGCGCTCTCCGGTGCCGCCGAGACCATCTCCGGCGCCTTCAAGCAGGCCCGTGAGGAGAGCCAGGCCGAGCGGCCGCGTGCCCGCCGGTCCACCTCCTCCCGCAGGAAGGAGGACGAGGAGTGAGCACGTACGTCTACGGCATCACCGCGAGCTCGCAGACGACGCTCCCCGAGGGGCTGACCGGGGTGGGCGAGCCGCCCACTCCCGTGCGCGTGCTGACCGAGGGCGGGCTGGCGGCGATCGTCAGCGACGCGCCGGAGGACCTGCGGCCCAAGCGCAGGGAACTGCTCGCCCACCAGAACGTCCTCGCCGAGGCCGGCGCGGAGGGCTGTGTGCTGCCCATGCGGTTCGGCAGCGTCGCCCCCGACGACGCGGCCGTCACCGGGGTGCTCGCCGAGCGCGCCGACCACTACGAGGAACGCCTGCGGGCCCTCGACGGCAAGGTCGAGTACAACGTGAAGGCCACCCACATCGAGGAGGCCGTGCTGCACCAGGTCATGGCGGAGAGCCCCGAGCTGCGGGCCCTCGCCGAGGCCAACCGGCAGGCCGGCGGCGGCACGTACGAGCAGCGCCTCCAGCTCGGCGAGATGGTGGCCGCCGCGGTGAAGGCCCGTGAGGCCCAGGACGCGGCCGAGGTCCAGCAGGCCCTGGAGCCGCTGGGCGCGGCCGTCAGCGTCGGCCCGGAGTCCTCGGGCTGGCTGGCCAACGTGTCGTTCCTGGTGGCACGGGACCGGGCCGCGGAGTTCGCGAACGCGGTGGAGGACCTGCGCAAGGAGCGGCCGCACCTCGACGTGCGCCTCAACGGTCCGCTGCCGCCGTACAGCTTCGTCGAGCCCGGCCCGGCCCAGCCCGCGGGGGCGACGGCCGTGGAGTGACGGGGAACAAGCACGCAACGAGCCTAGGAGCGGGAGATGGGGCTGATCTCGGAGGTGCTGCTGCTGCCGTTCGCACCGGTGCGCGGCAGCGGATGGGTGATCGGGCAGGTGCTCCGCGAGGCGGAGCGGATCTACTACGACCCTGCCACGGTCCGGGCCGAACTCTCCCGCCTCGAGGAGCAGTTGGAGGCCGGTGAGATCACGGAGGAGGAGTTCGACCAGAGGGAGGACGAACTCCTCGACCGACTGGAGACGGCCATGCGCCGCAGCGCGGGAACGGACGGGACGGCACGATGAATCGAGTGGGACTGGGCCTCGCGATAGGGGCCGGGTACGCCCTCGGGCGTACCAAGAAGATGAAGCTGGCGCTCGCCGTCGGTTCGCTGGTGGCCGGGAAGCGGCTGAAGCTGAGCCCGAAGGCGCTGGCCGACCTGCTGTCGCAGCAACTGCGGGACAACCCCCAGTTCAAGGAGATCGGCAACGAACTCCGCCAGGATCTCCGGGGCGTGGGCAAGGCCGCTTCCGGCGCCATGGTCGAGCGGCAGGTCAACGCGCTCGCCGACCGGCTGCACGGCCGTACCGCCCAGGTCCGCGACCAGCTGTCGGGCGTCGTCCCGGACGTGCCCGGCACGCGCGGGCGGCGGGACGACGAGGACGAGTACGACGAGGACGACGCGTACGACGAGGACGAGCACGAGGAGCCGCCGGAGGAGGAGCCCGAGGAGGAGCCCCGGGACGAGGAGCCGGAGGACGAGGGCGGTGAGCCGCCGCGGAAGAAGGCGGCGGCGAAGAAGGCGCCCGCGCCGCAGGCCCCCGAGGAGCGGGCCGCCAAGAAGGCCCCGGCCAAGAAGGCCCCCGTCAAGAAGGCGCCGGCGATGGCCGCCAAGAAGACCGCCGCGGCCAAGAAGGCGGCGGCGAGGACGGTCTCCCGTGTCCGAGGAGCGAAGGGAGGCGGTGAGCGATGACCGAGACCCTCGGTTCCGTGAAGTCCGCTGCGGGCAAGGCGACCGGCGGCAATCCGCTCGCCGGCGTCGCGCAGAGCGAGGCCGCCGACCGGCTGAAGGCGGAGGTACAGGAGTACCTCGCCGCCCAGGCCCAGCGGCTGATGGTCGGTGTCGGCCGCAAGCTGGGCGAGACCACCGTCAAGCTGAACGACATCGCCGAGGGCAAGAGCCCCGGCTTCGCCAAGCTGGCCCTGGACGGCGGCCGCAAGCTGGCCGAGGGCAAGGGCCCGCTGCGCACCGCCCTGGAGCTCGGCGTCTCCCGCGCCAAGGACAGCGTGACCGGAGCGCTGAAGAACCTCGGCGGCGGCAAGAGCAAGCGCAAGCGCAGCGCGGGCAAGAAGCCCACCGTCATCATGGAGCAGATCGACGTCGGCGTGCCGCTGCGCACGGCCTACGACCAGTGGACCCAGTACCAGGACTTCAGCACCTTCGCCAAGGGCGTCAAGAGCGCGAGCCGCGCCGACGAGACCACCAGCGACTGGCAGGTGAAGGTCTTCTGGTCCAACCGCAGCTGGAAGGCGAAGACCACCGAGCAGGTGCCCGACGACCGGATCTCCTGGGCCTCGGAGGGCGCCAAGGGCACCACGAAGGGCGTCGTCTCCTTCCACCGGCTCGCCGATCACCTCACCCGCGTCCTGCTGGTCATCGAGTACTACCCCACGGGGTTCTTCGAGAAGACCGGCAACATCTGGCGCGCCCAGGGCCGACGCGCCCGCCTCGACCTGAAGAACTTCGCCCGCTTCATCACCCTGAAGGGGGAGGTGCAGGACAGCTGGCGCGGTGAGATCCGCGACGGCGAGGTCGTCCGCTCCCACGAGGACGCGCTCGCCGAGGAAGGCGAGGAGCGCGAGGACGAGGAACGCGGCGAGGACGAGGAACGCGGCGAGGAGGAGGAAGCTCCTTACGCCGAGGAGGAGGCCGGCGGGGCCGAGGAAGAGGCCGGCGAGCCCGGCGAGGCCGAGGAGGACGAGGGCGAGGAGTACGAGGAGGAGCCCGAGTCCGAGTCCGAGTACGACGAGGAGCCCGAGGAGGAGTACGAGGAGCGGGAGCCCGAGGGCGACGAGCAGTACGACGAGGACGAGGACGAGTACGAGGACGAAGAGGCGGCGCGTGAAAAGGGCGGGAGCCGGCGATGAGCATGCCGAGCCGGATGCCGGAGCCGTACGGCCAGGGCAGCGGGGCCAACCTCGCCGACATCCTGGAACGTGTCCTGGACAAGGGCATCGTCATCGCCGGCGACATCCGGATCAACCTGCTCGACATCGAACTGCTCACGATCAAGCTCCGTCTCATCGTCGCCTCGGTCGACAAGGCCAAGGAGATGGGCATCGACTGGTGGGAGACCGACCCGGCGCTGTCCAGCCGCGCCCGCCGCGACGAACTCGCGCGTGAAAACGCCGAGTTGCGTGAGCGGCTGGCGCGCCTGGAGGAACTGGAACCCGGTCGGACCCGTGCGCGGGAGGAGTCCCCATGACCGCACTGCGGTACGTGTACGCCGTCTGCCGCCCCTTCGGCGCGCCGCTCCAGGCCGAGCTGACGGGGGTCGGGGGCGCGCCCGCCAAACTGGTGCACCACCACGGTCTCGTCGCGGTCGTCAGCGCCGTGCCGGAGCGTGACTTCGCCGAGGAGCCGCTGCGCGCCCATCTGGAGGACCTGGACTGGCTCTCCGCGACCGCCCGGGGCCACCAGCAGGTGATCGACGCGCTCACGGCGGTCACCACGCCGCTGCCGCTCCGGATGGCGACCGTCTTCCGGGACGACAGCGGCGTCCGCGTGATGATCGAGGAGCGCGAGGAGGACTTCCGGCGCACCCTGGACCGGCTCGAGGGCCGGGTGGAGTGGGGGGTGAAGGTGTACGTCGAGGCCGGGAGCGACGCCCGGGAGGACACGGCGGCCGCGGCTCCGGCGAAGCCCGCCTCCGGCCGGGACTACCTGATGCAGCGCCGCCGGCGCGCCAGGGCGGACGACGACGCCTGGCAGCGGGCCGAGCGGTTCGCTGGCCGGCTGCACTCCCTGCTCTCCGAGCGGGCCGACGCCGCCCGCCTCCACCCGCCGCAGAACCCCGCCCTGTCCCGGGCCTCCGGCAAGAACGTACTGAACGCCGCCTATCTGGTTCCGCGCGGGCAGTCGGAGGAGTTCGTGGAGATCGTGGACCGTACGAAGGGCGAGGAATCCGGCATGCGCGTGGAGCTCACCGGACCGTGGGCGGCCTATTCCTTCGTGGACCCCGACGTCGGGGAAGGCGGCGGGAGCGGCGGGGAGAGCGGGACGGCCACCGCCCGGGACACCGAGGAGGAGCGGTCATGACCGTCGTGGAACGGCGTGAGATCGCGCTCGTCGACCTGCTCGACCGGCTGCTGGCCGGCGGGGTCGTCATCACGGGCGACATCACCCTGCGCATCGCGGACGTGGACCTGGTCCGGATCGACCTGAACGCCCTCATCAGCTCCGTGAACAAGAACGTCGCGTCGCCCTGGGGGGAGTCGGCGTGACCGCACCCGACACGCCCGACGCACCGAAGCCCCGGGACGCGGCCGACGGGCCCGGCGCGCCCGACGGGGCCGCTACGGCGCACTCGCGGCGCAACCGGCTGGACCTCGAGCCCGACACCGTCGAGCGCGACCTGGTCAAACTCGTCCTCACCGTGGTCGAGCTGCTGCGCCAGCTGATGGAACGGCAGGCGCTGCGCCGCTTCGACGAGGGGGATCTGACCGAGGAGCAGGAGGAACGCATCGGGCTCACGCTGATGCTGCTGGACGACCGCATGGCGGAGCTGCGTGACCGCTACGGGCTGCGGCCCGAGGACCTCAACCTGGACCTCGGGCCGCTCGGACCGCTGCTTCCCCGGGAGTGACACGGCCGGCCTCTCCGGGCTCCCTGCGGGCACGATCCCGGCGGCGTCCGCTCGGAGCCGGGTCACCACCGGCCCGCGCGACTCACCACCGGCCCCCTCCGCGGATCAGACGTCCTTCCGGCACAGCACCTCTCCGTGCAGGACGCCGAACCAGCCGTCCTCCCGCTCTCCCCAGGCCCGCCAGGCCTCCGCCACCGCCCGCAGCCGCTCCTCGGTGGCGTGGCCGCCGCGGACGGCACGCTCGGCGTAGGCGGAGGCGACGGTCCGGTCGGCCCACAGCCCGCTCCACCACGCCCGCTCCTCGGGGGTGCTGAACGTCCAGGTGCCCGAGGTGGCCGTGACGTCGGTGAAGCCGGCCGCCAGCGCCCAGGACTTCAGGCGCCGGCCGGCGTCCGGCTCACCGCCGTTGGCGCGGGCCACCCGCTGGTACAGCTCCTGCCAGTCGTCCAGGCCGGGCGAGGCGGGGTACCAGGTCATGGCCGCGTAGTCGGAGTCCCGTACGGCGACGAACCCGCCGGGCCGGGTGACGCGCCGCATCTCGCGCAGCGCCTGCACCGGGTCGCCGACGTGCTGGAGGACCTGGTGGGCGTGGACCACGCAGAACGTGTCGTCGGCGTAGTCCAGGGCGTGGACGTCGGCGACCGCGAAGTCGGTGTTGGTCAGGCCGCGCTCCGCGGCGGTGGCCCGCGCCCGGTCCAGGATGTCCGGAGCGTGGTCGACGCCGGTGACGTGCCCGTCGGGGACCAGGGCCGCCAGGTCGGCGGTGATGGTGCCCGGACCGCAGCCGACGTCCAGGATCTTCATGTGGGGTTTCAGCGAGCCGAGCAGGTAGGCCGCGGAGTTGGCGGCGGTCCGCCAGGTGTGCGAGCGGAGCACCGACTCGTGGTGCCCGTGGGTGTAGACGGCGGTCTCCCGTGCTTTCGGCATGGCTGTGCCCCTTCTCGACGGACCGGTCCCCGGGCTCCGGGGAGTCCGGGGGCGACACCGTCACCGTACGCGCCCAATCGAATGATGAGACAGATCGTCCTGTAATGTGGACTGGCGGTTCGTCAGATAAAGCTGACGGGACGTCAATCTCGTTCCCTGTGTGGCCAGTACGGCGTCAGTACCTCGGGCTGCCTGGCGAGCAGCCGGTCACGCAGCGCGTGCCGGCCCGGGGGCTGGGCCCTGGGGCCCAGGGCGGCCAGGTCGACGTCGGGCGTCATGACCCGCGGGTACCCTGGGGTGGGCCGTTTCCCGCCCGGCGACGCGGGGACGGCGCGCCGAAGACCCGGAGGCCGACCGCATGCGCCTGATCCTCGTCCGCCACGGCGAGACGCCCACCAACGTGGACCACCTGCTGGACACCGCCGTCCCCGGGCCGGGGCTGACCGCGCTCGGCGAGCGGCAGGCCGCCGCGCTGCCCGAGGTCCTCGCCGGAGAGGACATCGAGGCCCTCTACGCCTCCACCCTCGTGCGCACCCAGCTCACGGCCGCCCCGCTGGCCGCGGCCCGCGGCCTCGACGTACGCGTGCGCGACGGCCTGCGGGAGATCGCCGCGGGCGACCTGGAAATGCTGCCGGGCGACCTGGGACACGGCGAGCTCTACCTGCGCACCGCCCTGGCCTGGGCGGCCGGGAACACCGGACTGCGCATGCCGGGCGGGGAGAGCGGCGCCGAGTTCCTCGCCCGCTACGACGCCGTCGTCGCCGAGGCCGCCGACAGCGGCGCCGCCTGCGTCGCCCTGGTCAGCCACGGCGCCGCCGTCCGCACCTGGACGGCCGCCCGCGCCCACAACGTCGACATCCCCTTCGCCGCCGCCCGCCGTCTGGCCAACACCGGCGTGGTCGTCCTGGAGGGCTCCCCGGCCGACGGCTGGAAGGCCCTGACCTGGGCAGGCGCGACCGTCGCCCCCGAGGGCGAGCCCGGACCGACGGGCGAGCCGCTCGGCGACGGCGGACCGGCGGGCGAACGGCTGGGCTGGACCGGTGGGTGAGCCGGTGGGGCGGGGCCGGTACGTGAACGACGGCCGGGCGCGGTCCGAGGGCCGGTGAGCCGCCGTCCTCGGGTCGGCCGGGCTCCGTCCGCGCCGGCCGACGGCTCCCCGTACCGGCGGGGTGAGCCGGTCGGCGAGGGCGGACCGGTGGGCGAACGGGTGGGCGAACGGGTGGGCTGGACCGGCAGGTGAGCCGGCGGGCTGGACGGGCGGGTGAGCGGCGGCCGGGCGCGGTCCGCGGGCCGGTGGGCCGCCGTCCTCGGGTCGGCGGGGCTCCGTCCGCGCCGGCCGACGGCTCCCCGCACCGGCGGGGTGAGCCGGTCGGCGAGGGCGGACCGGTGGGCGAACGGGTGGGCGAACGGGTGGGCTGGACCGGTGGGTGAGCCGGCGGGCTGGAGGGGCGGGTGAGCGGCGGCCGGGCGCGGTCCGAGGGCCGGTGGGCCGCCGCCCCCGCGCCGGCCGGCGGCCTCCCGGGCCGACGGGCGCGGGCGCGGCCCGCGGCCCAATGCGTTTGCCGTCGCCCGCGGGCGGCCCGCAGAATGCCTCTCCATGGGACATCTGGAAGCCGCGCACCTCGAGTACCACCTCCCCGACGGGAGGACGCTGCTCGGCGATGTGTCCTTCCGGGTGGGAGAGGGGGCCGTCGTGGCCCTCGTCGGGCCCAACGGCGCCGGCAAGACCACCCTGCTGCGGCTGGTCTCCGGGGAGCTGAAGCCGCACGGCGGCACCGTCACCGTCAGCGGCGGGCTCGGCGTGATGCGCCAGTTCGTGGGCTCCGTACGGGACGAGACGACCGTACGGGACCTGCTGGTGTCGGTCGCGCCGCCCCGCATCCGGGAGGCCGCACGCGCCGTCGACCGGGCCGAGCACGCCCTCATGACCGTCGACGACGAGGCCGCGCAGCTCGCGTACGCGCAGGCCCTCGCCGACTGGGCCGAGGCCCGCGGATACGAGGCGGAGACGCTGTGGGACGTGTGCACCACGGCCGCGCTCGGCGTGCCGTACGAGAAGGCGCAGTGGCGGCAGGTGCGCACCCTGTCCGGCGGCGAGCAGAAGCGGCTGGTGCTGGAGGCGCTGCTGCGCGGCACCGACGAGGTGCTGCTGCTCGACGAGCCCGACAACTACCTCGACGTGCCGGGCAAGCGCTGGCTGGAGGAGCGGCTGAAGGAGACCCGCAAGACGGTCCTCTTCGTCTCCCACGACCGCGAACTCCTCTCCCGCGCCGCCGAGAAGATCGTCTCCGTCGAACCGGGGCCGGCCGGCGCCGACGCCTGGGTGCACGGCGGCGGCTTCGCCACCTACCACGAGGCGCGCCGCGAACGTTTCGCCCGCTTCGAGGAACTGCGCCGGCGCTGGGACGAGAAACACGCCCAGCTGAAGAAGCTCGTCCTGAACCTCCGTCAGGCCGCCGCCGTCAGCCATGAGATGGCCTCCCGCTACCAGGCCGCCCAGACCCGGCTGCGCAAGTTCGAGGAGGCGGGCCCGCCGCCCGAGCCGCCGCGCGAGCAGGACATCACCATGCGCCTCAAGGGCGGCCGCACCGGCGTCCGGGCCGTCACCTGCCGGGGACTCGAGCTGACCGGCCTGATGCACCCCTTCGACCTGGAGGTCTTCTACGGCGAACGCGTCGCCGTCCTCGGCTCCAACGGTTCCGGGAAGTCGCACTTCCTGCGCCTGCTGGCCGGGGAGGAGGTGGCGCACACCGGGGAGTGGAAGCTCGGCGCGCGGGTCGTCCCCGGGCACTTCGCCCAGACCCACGCCCACCCCGAACTCCAGGGCCGCACCCTCCTCGACATCCTGTGGCAGGAGCACTCCCAGGACCGGGGCGCGGCCATGTCACGGCTGCGCCGCTACGAGCTGACCCAGCAGGCCGAGCAGTCCTTCGACCGGCTCTCCGGAGGCCAGCAGGCACGCTTCCAGATCCTCCTGCTGGAGCTGCGGGGCGCCACCGCCCTGCTGCTCGACGAGCCGACCGACAACCTCGACCTGGAGTCCGCCGAAGCCCTCCAGGAGGGCCTGGAAGCCTTCGACGGCACGGTCCTCGCCGTCACCCACGACCGCTGGTTCGCCCGCTCCTTCGACCGCTACCTGGTCTTCGGCAGCGACGGCCGGGTCCGGGAGACCCCGGAGCCGGTGTGGGACGAGCGGCGCGTGGAGCGGGCCCGCTGACCCCACGGGGCGGCGGTGCCGCTGCTCCACGGGCCCGCTGCTCCACGGGCCCGCTGCTCCACGGGCCCGCTGCTCCACGGGCCCGCTGCTCCAGGGGCTCCCGGGCGGAACGTCACTTCCGCCCCGGGCGGAACGTCACTTCCAGCGCAGCAGCGCGCCCAGGCCGCCCACCGGGGCCTCCTCGCCCGCCGCAGGGACGACGAGCACGGGCGCGTCCGTGGCGACCGCCGAGCGGATCAGCGCGTCGTCCGCCCGGGCCGCCCACGAGTTCTGCTCGCCGAGCGTCCTGAGCCCCGTGCGGCGCACGGCCACCTGGTCCGGGTCCTCGCCGATCCACACCTCGCGGTGGTTGTCCGGGCCGTCGACGCGGATCAGCAACTCGTCGATCCGGTGCTCCCGGGCCGCCTCGACCAGCGCGGGCACGCCCTCCACGGCCCCGGCACGCCCTTCGTCGTCCGGTGCGCGGGCGGCCAGGAAACGGTCCAGCTCGGCTTCCGCCCGCCGCCGGGTGTGCTCCGTCCGGGCCAGCTCGACGTCCTCGTCCAGCAGCCGGCTGCCCGCGCCGTGCCGGGCCTCGACCACCCGGTCCCGGAGCCGCTGCGGCAACCGCTCGTGCACGGCCCGCACCTCCCGGTCGTCACCGACCAGCACCAGCAGGTCGGCCCCGGTCTCCTCCTGGCACCCGGAGAGCGCGCCGGCGACCTCCCCCGCGTTGTGCTCCCAGGTGTTCTCCACCTTCAGCTGGAAGTGCCGCTCGGACCAGTCGGCGGTCGACGTGCGGTGCAGGGGGTGCTGCCGGCCGGCCACCGACCCCGCGTCCTCCCGGCCCAGCCCGCTGCGCAGCTCCAGGTCGGCGCCCCGGCGGTCGACGTACGCCACCACGCACACCGGGTCCTGCCCGGCCAGCTCCAGCAGCGGGGCCACCCGCGGCAGGGGCGCCCACTCGGCCGTGTCGCCCCGCGGGGGCCGGGCCAGCGACGGGTCGAGGACGACGCGCCCGGCACGGGCGAACAACGCCCGCCCGTGCGGTTCGGAGGAGTGGCGCAGGTCCTCGACCGCGCTCCTCACCGCCCGGCAGGTGGCCTCGTCCGCGCCCTGCTCCGCGAGCCGCCGCGCCATCGCCGAGGCCGTGAGATGCCGTTCGTGGGGGGTGCTCTCCGTGTGCCGGGAGGTGTCGACGTAGACGGAGGCCCAGGGACCGGAATGTTCGTACAGTGGATGCAGGAAAGCGAGATCCATGGCTCCCTCCCGGAGGCCGCTCGAGGGTCGGTGTTCCGCACGCGGGTACCCGAACCCCATGGACGAACACGACGAGTGGGGCACGACCATGACCGGAGTCGACCCGGACCGGCTGGACGACCAGCAGCTCATGAAGGAGCTGGAGACGATCCACCGCACGCGCCACGACACCCTGCTGTACGGCTCGAACGACGCGCTGCGCGCCCACAACGACCGCATGGCCCAGCTGGAGGGCGAGTACCTGCGCCGGAATCCGCGCCGCTCCGTCGCCGCGAGCCGCACCCGCGAGGGGGCCCGGGAACGCGACGCGGCCGACGCCCCGGACGACGCGGGCGGTGGCCGGACCCCGGTCGGCAAGTGGGGGCCGGGCAGAACGGGCGGCCCCGGCGGGGCCTGAGCCCACCGGGGCCGCTCCGGGAACCGATCAGTGTCCCCCGGCCGGGGGACACTGAACAGGCCGGGGGACACTGACCGGGGCCGGTGGGCGTACGCCCTCAGCCGGCCTCCTGCGCGAACACCTCCAGGTACGTCTCGCAGAACGCCTTCAGGTCGTCCGGCCTGCGGCTGGTCACCAGCTTGTTCGGCCCGTGGTCGCACACCTTGACCTGCTCGTCCACCCAGGTGGCGCCCGCGTTGCCGAGATCGGTGCGCAGGCTCGGCCACGAGGTCAGTACGCGGCCGCGGACCACGTCCGCCTCGACGAGCGTCCACGGCGCGTGGCAGATCGCCGCGACCGGGCGGCCCTGCCCGAAGAAGTCCCGGACGAACGCCACGGCCCGCTCGTCGGTGCGCAGGAAGTCCGGGTTGGCGACACCGCCCGGCAGGACCAGTCCGCCGAAGGAGTCCGCGGAGACCTCGCCGACGACCTCGTCCACCGTGAACGTGTCCGCCTTGTCGAGGTGGTGGAAGGCCTGCACCTCACCGGAGGCCGTCGACACCAGGACGGGCTCGTGGCCGGCGTCCACCGCGGCCTGCCACGGATCGGTCAGCTCGACCTGCTCGACGCCCTCGGGCGCGGTCAGAAACGCGATGCGCATGATCGTTCAACGTCCTTTCCCTGGCGTGCCGGGGGCGGTGACACCCCCGGCACGATGCTTCCTGTGACCCGGTCACGGCCCGTCAGCCGGCCCTGACCAGCGTCTCGGACAGTTCCTGCACGTTCGCGAAGCGCGCCTCGTGCGGCAGCCGCCGTACCGCCGCCACCATGGCGTCCGGCGCGTTCTTGCGGCGCAGGGTGCGGGCGAGGTCCTCCGCGCCCGCGGGGAAGGAACTGCGGCCCAGGATGCGGGCCAGCTCCAGCCGTACGGTCTCCAACGACGCCCGGGGGGTGCCCGGCACCACCGGACCGCCCCAGACCTCCGGGTCGTCCTCGGCGGACGGCTCCGGGTCGTGCCACTCCTCGGACCGCGTGGGGTGCCCGGACCTGAGCAGACCCTGCAGTTCGTGCTTCATCTCGTCGTCCCGGTGGACGCTCAGCCGGTCACTGCCTCGCTGCATGTCTCCCTCCAGACCTTAGGGGTCGGCCCCCGCGTACCCGAGGGGCGGCGGCCGACACCGGATGCGGCCCGCCGATGTGCCCCGTCTCCCGTCTCCCGTTCGGCGACGGGAGACGGTTACCGGGATTCATTCGCAGGGCTCCGGCGTTCACGACCTGCTGAGAGTCGTTCACGCCGGGGGTGAAGCGGATCTCGGGACTGCGACGCGGAGCGTCGCGGTGTCGTTGCGGCGGAGCCGGACGCTACTCGCGACGGTGACGGTTCGCTCGCATGTTCCCGGTGACGGCACGTGTTCGACGTGTCTAGCGTGATCGTCATGCAGCTCCGGTACGCCTTCAGGTTGTACCCGGATGCCGGTCAGCGCACGGCGCTGGCCAGGGCGTTCGGGTGCGCCCGCGTCGTGTTCAACGACTGCGTGCGCGCCCGCGAAGACGCCCGGAAGAAGGGACAGCCCTTCCCGGAAGCGGGGGAGCTGTCGAAGAGGCTGATCACCCAGGCGAAACAGACAGCGGAACGAGCCTGGCTGGGCGAGGTCTCCGCGGTCGTCTTGCAGCAGTCGCTGCGCGATGCCGAGGCCGCCTACAGGAACTTCTTCGCTGCCCTCAAGGGCACCCGTAAGGGTCCGAAACCGGGCCCGCCCCGCTTCAAGTCCCGCAAGGACGCGCGGCAGTCGGTCCGTTTCACCGCCAATGCCCGCTGGAAGATCACTGACAGTGGGCGGCTGGACCTGCCGAAGATCGGCGCGGTGAAGGTGAAGTGGTCCCGCACGCTGCCCACCGCCCCCACCTCCGTCACCGTCATCAAGGACAGCGGGGGCAGGTTCTTCGCCTCGTTCGTCATCGACACCGACCCCGCCGAAGACGCCGGGCGGATGCCCGAAACCGACCGCACCATCGGCATCGATCTCGGCCTCATCCACTTCGCGGTGCTGTCGACCGGCGAGAAGATCGACTCCCCCCGGT